>JALVAI010000439.1 GCA_027011235.1 Desulfobulbaceae bacterium | reverse complement strand
CCCATCTTTCCTGTAGAATTTCTTTGCAAAATCATCGTTTTTTTTATATCTGTTATATTTTTTAGTTCAGCTCGACGTTGGCGGAGATCCGATTTTCCGATGAGCAGTGCCAGCCCGTGGCTGATCGTTATTGTGCAATCGGGAAGAAAAACCATGAAAAACCATCTGTTAGCATTAAAGGATTTCAACAAACAACAGTTGCAGTCACTCATTGTCCGGGCAATCATGCTCAAAAATGAATCTGCAGACGACATACTCCACAATCAGTTGACCGGAAAAACCGCCTGTCTGCTGTTTGAAAAACCCTCCACCAGGACCCGGGTATCCTTTGAAGCCGCCATGTACGGCATGGGCGGACAGGTTATTTTTATGTCCACCAGGGATTCCCAGCTCGGCCGGGGGGAACCGTTAAAAGACACTGCCCGGGTACTGGCCCGATATGTGGACTGCATCGTGGTCCGCACCTTTGGCCAGGAGGTGGTTGCTGAACTGGCGAAATATTCCACGGTCCCGGTTATCAATGCGCTGACCGACCTGTATCATCCCTGCCAGATCCTCAGTGACCTGATGACCGTGATCGAACAGAAGGGCGCTCCGGAAAACCTGAAAATTGTCTGGCTCGGCGACGGCAACAATATGGCCAACACCTGGATTGAGGCAGCCGCGATCTTCGGCTTTTCCCTGACCCTGGCCTGCCCGGAAGGATACGATCCGGACAACACTATTCTTCAGGAAGCACAAAAGCGTGCCCAAAAGCCCATAACCGTCCTGCGTGACCCAAAAGAGGCAATTGCAGGCGCCGACGTGATTAACGTTGATGTCTGGGCTTCCATGGGCCAGGAAGAGGAGCAGGAACAACGGCTCGCCATATTCCAGCCCTACCAGCTCAACGAGGCACTGCTTTCCCTGGCCGCCGATGACGCGGTGGTCCTGCATTGCCTGCCGGCGCATCGAGGCGAGGAAATCACGGAAGAAGTCCTGGAAGGCCCGCAATGCGCCGCCTTTGACCAGGCGGAAAACAAAATGCATATCCATAAGGCCATCCTGGAACGATTCATCAATGGCGGGATGGAGCAATAGCTTACTTATAGTTATCTGAATATAGCCCACAAAGTGATGCCGTTTCGGGCTATATTCATCATTTGTTGCGGCTGGGACGGTAAAATATGATCCAGCCTTGCCGTTTTCCGGCATATAAACCGGCTGAAGGACAATATATTCCATGACAACAGATAAAATCGTACTTGCCTATTCGGGCGGACTCGACACCTCGGTTATTCTCAAATGGCTGGCAGAGGAATATCAATGCCCGGTCATTGCCTATGCCGCCGACGTCGGCCAGCACGAGGACTGGGATGCGGTCCGGGAAAAGGGCATGGCGACTGGAGCCGAGAAGGTCATTATTTCCGATCTTAAGGAAGAGTTTGTCCGCGACTACATCTTCCCGGCCTTCCGGGCCAATGCCATCTACGAGGGTTCCTACCTGCTGGGCACCTCCCTGGCCCGGCCGATCATTGCCAAGGAACAGGTGAGGATCGCCGAAGAGGAAGGGGCAACTTGCGTCAGCCATGGGGCGACCGGCAAGGGGAACGATCAGGTCCGCTTTGAACTGACCTACCTGGCCCTCAATCCAAAACTGAAAATTATTGCGCCCTGGCGTATATGGGATCTCAACTCCCGCAACCGGCTGATTGCCTTTGCCAAAGAACACGACATCCCGGTGCCGGTGACCAAAAAGAATCCCTACAGCTCGGATGAAAACCTGCTCCATATCAGTTTTGAGGGCGGGATCCTGGAAGATCCCTGGAATGAACCGGACGAAGAGATGTTCAAACTTTCGGTCTCGCCGGAAAAGGCGCCGGACAAGCCCACCTACATCGAAATGATGTTTGAAGGCGGCACACCGGTGGCCATCGACGGAGAACGGTTGGGACCGGTGGAGCTGATGACACGCCTCAACACCCTGGGCGGCGCCAACGGCATCGGCCGGCTGGACATGGTGGAGAACCGCTTTGTCGGCATGAAATCACGCGGGGTGTACGAAACGCCGGGCGGCACCATTTTACGCATTGCCCACCGGGACCTGGAGACCATTACCCTGGACCGGGAGGTCATGGACATTCGGGATTCTCTGGTGCCCCGCTATTCCAAGCTGATTTATAACGGCTTCTGGTTTTCGCCGGAAATGCAGTTGTTGCAGAAGACCATGGATGCTGCCCAGGAGCCGGTGAACGGGGTTGTTCGGCTCAAACTGTACAAGGGCAACTGTATTCCGGTGGGCCGCAAGTCGGACAATTCCCTGTACTCGGAGGCCTTTGCCACCTTTGAAGAAGATGAGGTCTACAACCAGAGTGATGCCGGTGGTTTTATCCGCCTCAACTCCCTGCGCCTGCAGATACAGGCGTTGAACAGGAAAAAATAATGGGCCAGACGCAGGACAGCGGAGCAAAGACTAAAAAATCAGCAAAGCTCTGGGGCGGTCGATTCTCTGGGACCACCGCCGCGTCAGTGGAGAGCTTTACCGAGTCGATCAGCTATGACCGGCGGCTGTACCGACATGACATCATGGGCTCAAAGGCCCATGCCCGCATGCTGGCCCGGCAGGGATTGATCACCGACCAGGAGCGGGATGCCATCCTCCGGGGTCTTGATGATATCCTGGCCGATATCGAAGCCGGCACCTTTGTCTTTTCGCCGGAGTTGGAAGATGTTCACATGAACATCGAAAAGGCGCTTACCGACCGGATCGGGGATGCCGGGGCCAAGCTGCATACCGCCCGCAGCCGCAACGACCAGATCTCCCTTGATCTCCGGCTCTATCTCCGTGACGAGGCCGCTGAACTTGACCGCTTGCTGCAGGGAACGCAACGGGCATTTGTTGCCCTGGCCCGCACCTATCTTGGCGTGGTCATGCCGGGCTATACGCACATGCAAAGGGCACAGCCGGTGTTGTTGTCGCACCACTTACTGGCCTATTACGAGATGTTTTCCCGTGACCGAAGCCGGCTGAAAGACTGCGTCCGGCGAATGAATCTTTCACCCCTGGGCGCTGCGGCCATGGCTGGAACCGGGCTGCCCATCGACAGGGAATCCGTGGCCGAAGAATTACACTTTGACGGCGTCACAGCCAACTCCATGGACAGTTCCGGCGACCGTGATTTTGCCCTGGAATTTGTCTTTGTACTCAACCTCATCCAGCTCCACCTCAGCCGACTGGCCGAGGAACTGGTACTGTGGTCGAGCAAGGAATTTTCCTTTGTCGATATTGGGGACCGCTACTGTACCGGGTCCTCGATCATGCCGCAGAAAAAAAATCCGGACATTCCTGAACTGATCCGGGGGAAAACCGGCCGGGTCACCGGGGCGCTTGTTTCTCTGCTGATGACCATCAAGGGACTGCCGCTCACCTATAACCGTGATCTGCAGGAAGACAAGGAGCCGGTTTTTGACGCCTTGGACACGGTCAAGGCCGGTCTTGCTATTACAGCGGAACTGCTGCAAAACACCACCTTTAATACAAAAAAACTGCAGCAGGCCACCCGGGGCGGCTTTATGACGGCAACCGATCTGGCCGATTACCTGGTGCGGAAAAATATTCCCTTTCGCAAGGCCCACAGCATTGTCGGCGGGGTGGTGGCCCATTGTCAAGAGCGAGGTATTGAGCTTACCGACCTGGACCTTGATGAGCTGCGAAAATTTTCTCCGGCCATTGAACAGGATATTTTCAACGTTCTTTCGGTGGAGGGTTCCGTCAACAGTCGGATTTCCACCGGAGGCACTGCGCAGATCCAGGTGGAACGAGCCCTGGAAATCGCCGAACAACAACTGGAAAAAGACTCATGAAAACATCCACGACCTGCTCGACCTTTTTCACCTCCGTACTGAGCGCCATTGTCCTGCTTTTGGCCTTAAGCGGATGCGGCTATAAAAACAAGCCCATTCCACCCCAACAGGTGGTGCCAAGGGCCATCACCGATCTCCGGTACCAGTTAAATGACAAGGGTGTGATCCTGTCATGGAGCTATCCGATAGAGACGGTCACCGGTCGTGATGTTACTGAAATTTCGAGCTTTAAAATCTACCGGGCCGTTGTCCCGGCTGATAAATACTGTAAGACCTGTCCCATTCCCTGGGGGCGGCCGGTAGACATCCCCGGCGGCGCGGTTCCAGGTGAGGGCAAAAAAACCGCCACCTATGAGAGTTCACTGTTGCGGCCCGGTAACATGTATTTTTTCAAAGTGCGCAGCACGGCCGGCTGGTGGGCTGAATCGGCGGACTCCAATATCGTCTCCTTTCTCTGGAATATCCCGGCCAGGGCGCCCGAGAACCTGCAGGCCAGGGTTGGCGACAAGGCCATCATCCTGAGCTGGCAGCCGGTCACCATGCACCGTGACGGCTCACCGGTGCGTGAGAAAGTCGAGTATCAGGTCCTGCGCAGTGATGGCGGCGGTGCGTTTACCCCCGTCGGGGGGCCTGTGAGCGGAACAACGTTTACCGATACAACCACCAAAAACGGCAGAAACTATCTCTACAAGGTGCAGTCCCTTTCCGTTTACGAGCAGGCGGTTGTCGGCGGCGGCGAGAGCAAGGTGATCAGCGCCGCCTCCGTGGACAGAACTCCTCCGGCCAGGCCCGTCGGTGTGCATGTTGTCCGTACTGCCGACGGTGTCAAAATCTTCTGGGAACCGGTGCAGACAAATGATCTTAAGGGGTACCACATCTATCGCCGCACGGCCGGACAAAAGAAACCGGTCAGGATAGGTACGGTGCATGCGCCCTATGTCATGTTTACCGATACAAAACCGCCCCGGAATGCTGAACGCATCTATTATTCGGTATCAAGTTTTGATACCCGCAAACCGGCCAATGAAAGCGCCAGGTCGCAGGAGGCCATGGTCATACTGCAATAGGGCCGGCCCCATGGGGAACCGCTGTAAAAGATGAACAATTACTGAAAACATATGCATCATTTCCATTACAAAAACAACCAACTTTACTGCGAAAACGTTCCTGTGGCCGAAATCACGGCCCGGACAGGGACTCCGCTGTATCTGTACAGCCGGGCAACCCTCAGACGTCATTTTCAGGCCTTTGACACGGGATTTTCCAATATCGACCACCTCACCTGCTTTGCCGTCAAGGCCTGCTCCAACGTTGCGATTCTACAACAGTTTGCAACCATGGGCGCCGGGGCGGATATTGTTTCCGGCGGCGAACTGTTCCGGGCGCTGAAGGCAGGCATTGACCCGAAAAAGATCATCTACTCCGGGGTCGGCAAGACAGAAGCCGAGATCAGGGAGGCCTTGTTCGCCGATATTCTGCTCTTTAACGTGGAATCACCCCAGGAGCTTGACCGGCTGCAGAAACTGGCCGCTGAGCTGGGAACCACGGCCCCGGTTTCTTTCCGTATCAATCCCGATGTTGATCCGAAAACCCATGCCTACATCTCCACCGGGCTGGCAAAGAATAAATTCGGTATTCCGGTGGATGAGGCCCTGGAGGAATATATCCGCGCCCAGGGGATGGATAACATCGAAATCCTTGGCGTCAGTTGCCATATCGGCTCTCAACTGACCCAAATCGATCCTTTCCTGGAGGCCTTGAACAAGGTAAAGGCCTTTATCCGCCGCCTGCAGGACAGGGGTATCACCATCAGGTATCTCGATCTCGGCGGCGGGCTCGGCATCACCTATAATGATGAAGAGCCGCCACCACCGCAGGCCTATGCCGAGGCGCTGATCAAGGAGATGCAGGGCATGGACTGCACCCTGGTCCTTGAGCCGGGCCGGGTCATTGTCGGCAATGCCGGTATTCTCCTTACCGAAGTGCAGTACACCAAGGTGAACTCGGGAGGTGCAAAAGAAAAACGGTTTGTCATCGTCGATGCGGCCATGAATGACCTGACACGACCAACCCTGTACGGGGCCTACCACGAGATTCAACCGGTCAGACAGACAGACGCCCCCCTGCAGGTGGTGGATGTGGTCGGCCCTATCTGCGAGACCGGGGACTTTCTGGCCAGGGACCGTGAACTGCCCCGGATGCGGCAGGGAGACCTGCTGGCAGTCATGAGTTGCGGTGCCTATGGATTCACCATGTCGTCCAACTATAATTCCAGGCCCAGGGCTGCCGAGGTCCTGGTTGATGGAGATGAGGTGCATGTTATCCGCCGGCGTGAAGATTATGATGACCTTATCCGGGGCGAGGCCCTGCTGAAGCAGCCATGAAAACAGCTGAATTTCCCATACCCTTTGTCAAGATGAGCGGCACCGGCAATGATTTTATCATTATTGATCATCGCAGGCCCGTCATCCATCCCGAGGCCATGGCCGAGTTCGCCGCCCTGGTCTGTCGGCGCAAATTTTCCGTTGGCGCCGATGGTCTGATCCTGATCGAGGATTCCGAACAGGCTGATTTTCGCTGGCGTTTTTTCAATGCTGATGGTTCGGTGGCCGAGATGTGCGGTAACGGGGCCCGCTGTGCGGCCCGTTTTGCCTATATGCACGGCATCGCTCCGGCCCGGATGCGTTTTGAAACCATTGCCGGTATCATCGAGGCCTCGGTTGCCGACATCAATGTTGCCGTCAGAATGACACCGCCAAAAGATCTCAGGCTGCACCGGACAATAGAGGTCGAGGGAGAAGAGCTGGAGCTGCACTCGGTCGACACCGGAGTACCGCACGCGGTCTGCTTTGTGGACGATGTGGACAGCGTCGATGTCCGCGGCCTGGGCAGCAGGATTCGCCACCACCATGACTTTATGCCGGCAGGCACCAATGTCAACTTTGTCGGCGACACCGGCAAGGGACTCAAGGTCCGCACCTATGAACGCGGCGTTGAAGATGAAACCCTGGCCTGCGGCACCGGCGCAACAGCGGCCGCGTTTATCGCCGCCCTGACCGGTCGGGCCGCATCACCGGTGGACATCATTACCACGGGCGGCGATACCTTGACCATCTCTTTTGATCTTGTCGGTGACACCGGCGCGGACAATGTCTTTCTCAAGGGCCCAGCCCATGTGATTTACAAAGGAGAACTCAACAACGAGGCCCTGACGGCATGATGCAATATTGTCTATGATACATGTGTCCATAAATCAACAGAGTACTATTTTTTAATTATAATGGAATTGGAGGGAATTCCCATGCAACCTATTCAAGGCGCCATAACAGCCATTGTCACCCCCATGCTTGACGGCAAGGTTGACGAACAGGGTCTTGTTGACCTGATTGAATTTCAGATCCAGGGAGGCATCCACGGGCTTGTTCCCTGTGGCACCACGGGCGAATCGGCAACCCTTGATTTTGACGAACACAAACGGGTGATCGAGCTGACGGTACAGACCGTTGCCGGCCGGGTACCGGTTATTGCCGGAACCGGCGCCAACAACACGCTCGAAGCCATTGAACTGACGGAATCGGCCAAGGCAAGCGGCGCCGACGCTGTCCTGTCCGTTGTTCCCTATTATAACAAGCCAAGCCAGGAAGGGTTATATCAACATTTTAAAACCATCCATGACGCGGTCGATATTCCGATGGTGCTTTACAATGTTCCCGGCCGCACCGTCACCAACATGCTGCCGGCAACAGTGGCCCGTCTGGCCGAGCTGCCCAATGTTATCGGCATCAAGGAGGCCAGCGGCAGCCTGAACCAGATCAGTGAGGTGATCCGGAGCTGTCCGGATGATTTCATTCTCCTCTCCGGCGACGATTTCACCTCCATGCCCACGGTTCTTGTCGGCGGTAAAGGGGTCATCTCCGTAACCTCCAACATTAAACCGGGTGAGATGGCGGCCATGATGGAGGCGGCCTTAAAGGGTGACCTGAAAACCGCCAACGAGATCCACTACCGCCTCTTCGGCCTGATGGGCACCATGTTCTGCTATCCCAGTCCGGCGCCTGCCAAAAAGGCACTGGAACTGATGGGGACCATCAAATCCGGAGAGGTCCGGCTGCCCATGACCCAAATGGATGAGTCTTCCATCCAGAAGCTGACAGCGGAAATGAAAACAGTGGGCCTGCTGTAACCTGGATAATCGGCAATCTGAACAACATATCGGGAACAATGACATGACAAGAGTAATCGTTGCCGGAGCAGCCGGCAGAATGGGACAGCGTATCAGTTATATGGTCAGGCAAAATCCTGATTTGGAACTGGCGGCGGCCTTTGAGCGGCCCGACAATCCGGCGGTTGGTAAGGATGTCGGCGAAAACGGCGGTTTTGGTACCACCGGGGTTGTCATCTCGCCCGGACTGGAATCGGTAATCGACCAGGGTGATGTCATCATCGACTTTACCTTTCACACTGCCACCATGGAATTTGCCAAAACGGCGGCTGCCCATAACACGGCCATGGTCATTGGCACCACCGGCTTGAGCCAGGATGAACTTGCCGAACTCAAAGGTCTTGCCGAGGGCGCCTTTCCCTGCGTCCAGTCCCCGAACATGGCTGTCGGCGTCAATGTCCTTTTCAAACTGGTGGAAAAAACAGCGGCCATCCTTGGCGATGCCTATGACGTTGAAATTGTCGAGGCCCATCATCGGATGAAAAAGGATGCCCCCTCGGGAACAGCCATCAAGCTTGGCGAAATGGCGGCAAGCGGTCTGGGCCGTGACCTGGCGGAAGTCGGCGTGTACGAACGCCACGGCATCATAGGGGAACGCTCGGATAAGGAAATCGGTATCCAGACCATCCGGGCCGGTGATATCGTGGGGGAACACACCGTCTATTTTGCCGGGGCCGGAGAACGGATCGAACTTGTCCACCGCGCCCATTCCCGTGACAATTTCGCCCGCGGGGCAGCCGTTGCCGCCGCCTGGGTCACGGACAAGGACAATGGCCTCTATACCATGTTTGACGTGCTGGGGTTGGCTGATTTCTAACCGCTGAAATTCCGGCCGGGGCTGAAGTGCCCCGGCCCTTCCTGATCCCAACTCCACCCCGCATCATCTTGTTCCCTTGAACAAACAAACTCTCTCCACCGCCTGGATAGGCCTTGGGTCCAATCTGGGAGATTCCCTGTCTATTCTGCACCAGGCCTGGCAACGGCTCGGTCGGGAGCCATCCCTCCACCTGCAGCGGCTGGCCACCTGCTATCGCAGCAAACCGGTTGATATGGATTCGGAAAACTGGTTTATCAACTCGGTGGGCGTGTTGCGGACCGGACTGCCACCCATGGAGCTGCTCACTCTGCTGCTGCGGGTTGAACGGGAATTCGGCCGCCGCCGTGATCCTTATGCTACCGGCCATCAGGACCGCTCTCTTGATCTTGATCTTCTGCTCTATGATGATCGCATTATTGACGACCCCTTCCTGCAGGTTCCCCATCCCCGGATGCACAGCCGGATGTTTGTCCTGGCCCCCCTGGTCGAACTGGCACCGGAGCTCGAACACCCGACCCTGGGCCTCACCATGAAAGCGCTGAAAAACCATCTCCTGAGCGACCCCGCAGCCGGGATCGTCCATCAGGTTTTTCCGGTTGCTGAATCCCGGATCTGACATCATCATCTCCGGCAACCATACCCGTCCGAACGGCTATTCTCTCTCCGATTTTTTTTCAGACCGATATAAAATTGAATTAGACTTTTCCTTTCCCACGGCTATAATAGAGCTATGTGTAGAGGCAGACACCGAGACGATTCGGCCATTCCGCAGGTGAAATAGATGAGTCCGATCCGACTTTTCATCCTGGCGATTCTGTTCTATCTTGCCTGGCGGCTTTATAGCGGATCAACGAACAAGAAGTCGAAAAGCCGTCATGACCGGTCCCAATCTCCGGAGGTCAAGGATGTCCTGATGGAAGATCCGGTCTGCCACACCCTTATTCCAAAGGGACAGGCCATCAGACTACGCCACAAGGGCAAAACGTACTATTTCTGCAGCGAAAAATGCTGCGATACCTTTACCCGTGAATCGGGAGGACAAGAATGAAATTTTTTATCGACACCGCCAATATTGACGAAATCAAAAAAGGCCTTGAACTGGGCATGGTCGATGGTGTAACCACCAATCCATCGCTTATTTCCAAGGAACAGCGCCCTTTTTCCGAAATCCTGCACGACATATGCGCCATTGTCGACGGACCTATAAGCGCCGAGGTCGTCAGCCTGGATGCGGAAGGCATGGTTGCCGAGGCCAGGGAACTGGCAAAACTCAGCGATAATATCGTTATCAAGGTGCCGATGATCATGGAAGGCATCAAGGCGGTCAAGCGCTTGAGCGCGGAGAATATAAAAACCAATGTGACCCTGGTTTTTTCCCCTTCCCAGGCCCTGCTTGCCGCCAAGGCCGGGGCAACCTATGTCAGCCCCTTTGTCGGCCGTCTTGACGATATCTCCCAAAACGGTATGGATCTTATCGGTGACATCATGACCATCCTGCGCAACTACGGCTTCACCACTGAAGTCATTGTCGCCTCGATCCGCAACCCCATGCATGTGGTTGAATCCGCCCTCATGGGCGCAGATATCGCCACCATTCCCTACAAGGTCATAACCCAGCTGGCCAAGCACCCCCTGACCGATATCGGAATGGAAAAATTCCTGGCCGACTGGGAGAAACGCCAAAAATAATGTACTGCTGGAAGAGAATACCCATGCGCTGCCTGCTTCTACTGCTTGTCAGCCTGACGCTGCCCATGGTCGCGCAGGCAGCTCTGTATACCTATGTCGACGATAACGGATTGCGTCATTACACCAACGTACCCAATGATGCGCGGGCACGGGTTATCAAACTGTCGGACCATCGCAATGTACTCTCCAGGCCACGGGTCCGTATTACCCATACCCGGCACCCGGGCCGGCACCGGTCCACGGGTCGGCCTGCAACCACGCAAAGTCTGGAAAATCATATCCTTCGTGTCTCAATGGAGCACCGGGTCGATCCCCTGCTTATCAAGGCAATAATCAAGACCGAATCCAATTTCAACCAGTTTGCCGTTTCCTCCCATGGCGCCCAGGGGCTTATGCAACTCATGCCGGAAACGGCAAAAGACCTGCAGGTGACCGATCCCTTTGACGCCTATCAGAATATCTCCGCCGGTACCCGGTATTTCCGCAATCTGCTCGATACATTTTCCGGTAATATCCGGCTCAGCCTGGCCGCCTATAATGCCGGACCGGGCCGGGTTGCCCGTCTCGGCGCCATCCCCCGTATTCCTGAAACCATTGATTATGTACGTACTGTACTGCGCCATTACCGGGCATACAAACAGATGACCAATCGTCTCACGACATCCATTAACCTCAGGCGGCTGGTAACTGTCAATTAACAAGACCGCACTCTCCGACCAGAGCAAATGGGTCAGCTACAGATCATCATCATTCCCGTTACAACAAGAAAAAGATAGATAATCCGCAGATATGTCTGCTGGTTGACCCTTGCGGTTACATGGGAACCGGCAATCGTGCCCACGAGAACAAAAGGTGCTGTCACCAGAAAAATCCGCACCGTTACCAGGGTGGAAACGCCGGTCAGGGCATGGACAAAGGCCGTGACAATACTGTTGACCACAAAAAAACCGCTCAGGGTCGCCCTGATTTCCTCCTTGTTCCACCCGGCCAATGTGGTGTAGATGATCGCCGGCGGTCCTCCGGCGCTGAAAGCCGCTCCGATGGCACCGGTTAAAAATCCCGCCGCATATCCCCATTTTCGTGAAAGTTCAAGGGAACGGGGCCGAACCAGTAAATTGTAGAGACTGTAAGAAATAAGCAGCACCCCGATACAGAAACGGATGATACCGGCATCAACCCGCTGCAACAGGATCGCTCCCACAAGAACGCCGGGAATGGCGCCTGCAACAAGGGGCAGAATTTTTGTCCGGTCCAGATGGCGGCGAAGATGCAGAGCAAGGTAAATGGTGAGAATCAATCCATTGAGAATGCACAGCGGTACAGCAACCTTGATATCGAGAATCAGGCTTAAAAGAGGGATCGCCACCAGAGCTGAACCAAATCCGGTCAACCCCTGAACAAACCCGGCAGCCAGAAAAATAAATCCGGCAAAGAGAGAGGTAATCATAAACGCGACCCAAAAGAAAACATGGACCCAGCCACGGACAGGGGCGCAACTCTACCTGCCCCTTCACCGATTGTCAATGCCTTCTTTGATTACCTTTTTTCAAGTCCCTAAAGCCTGGTATCGACAAGACGGGCAGTGCGGATTGCCCGAATACGTCGTATGTTGTCTGTCTCTGAAATTTTTCGGTGCCCTGTGTTCATGAAAAGAAATTCCATACAAACGCTATCAAAAAATATCGGCTGCCGGGCCGCCTTTCTGCTGGTTTTCACCCTGCAGATTCTGTTGACGGCAGGATCCGGGGGCGCAGCCACATTCATCGTTAATTCCGGATTCGACGTTCAGGACCTGGAGCCGGGAAACGGGCTCTGTGTCGCCTATCTCGTGGTAATTATCCCGGCGGTTCTTCCCTATTGTACACTCCGCGGCGCCATAGAAGAGGCAAACGCACTGGCCGGTGATGATACCATCATCCTTGGGTCGGGAACCTATCGCCTCAGCCTGACAGGCCGGGATGAAGATCAGGCGGGCAGCGGTGATCTGGATATTACCGGTTCCGTCCATATTATCGGCTCCGGAGCCGATAAAACATTCATCGATGCCGCCGGTATTGATCGAGTTTTTGATATTTTCGGCCCTGAAACAGTCGTTACCCTGTCCGGGCTTTCCATCATTAACGGCAATCTGCCAAGCGAAGGCCTGCCGCACAGGGGCGGCGGTCTGCGCAACCAGGGACGACTAACAATCGACCATGTGATAATTTCCGCCAACACTCTTGCTGGCATGGATGGTAACGGTGGCGGTATCTACAATAATGGATATTGCTGGATTAACAACACAACCCTGCATGATAATGAGGCCGGGATGGGCGGGGCTATTTACAATGATGAAAACGGCCACCTGCAGGTGGCCGCGACCACCCTGGACCACAACAGCAGCCGGGGAGGAGGCGGCATCGTCAATAAAGGGTCCGCCCGGATAACCAACACGACCTTTTTTGCCAATACCGCCACCGGCGCCAACAGCCTGCCGGGAGGGGCTGTTCGTAATTCTGGCATGGCAACCCTGCTCCACTGCACCATTGCCGGAAATTCCGCCTCTGCCGGCGGTGGTGGAATTTATAATGACAATACACTTAGCCTGACCAATACCATTATTGCCGACAACGGGACCGACAACTGTCTGCTGCCTGGAGGCCTTATCTCGGAAGGCGGTAATCTGGACAGCACCACCACATGCGGCCTTTTTCGCAGGCCCGATGATATTTTTAACGCCAATCCCATGCTGGCGCCCCTGCACGATAACGGCGGCCCGACTCCAACCATGGCCCTTAAACCCGGAAGCCCAGCCATTGATGCCGGAATTCCTCAGGACCAGATTGCAACCGATCAACGCGGCCTGTCCCGGCCAAGACGAAAGGGTTTTGATATCGGGGCATTTGAGTTAAACAACTTTTCTCTCGCCCCCTGCATCATGCCCCTGCTCCTGTCCCCATAAACACATTGCACGCATTGAAAGGTGGCCTGAAATGAAAACGGTTTAACACACGCAGAAAGTACGCTTTCTTCTTGACAGCAAAAAGGATGCTGCAGTATTACAGAGGACACTTTACATTCTGTGCCGGAGTGGTGAAACTGGTAGACGCACTGGACTCAAAATCCAGCGAGCTTATGCTCATGTCGGTTCGACTCCGACCTCCGGCACCAGTAAAAAACAAGGCTTTATCCCGGAAGAAGTAGCGGGATAAAGCCTTTTGTATTTTGTAATTATTCCTTCCTGGGTATGGTACTCATCGATGATATGGGAAAGAACATGCTCTGCAAAGAGTAAAAAACCACAATGTGCTGTAGACAAATGAAGAAGTCATCCTTACGTTATTAGTCCTGCAGGTTTAGTTTACAGAAACAGATAGGCTTTTCCCCTGATACTCTGTAGTTCTCCTGCCGATTGTAAAATGATAGCAACACAGATCCTGCTTACCTATTTTTGCTGAAGGAAAGTTGTTATGACCATACTAAGCACCACGACCGACGCATCCCCGCTGCCCATATCCGACCAGGATATTTACCAGGCAATGAAGGAAATTCCCGGTTATCTCGACATCACACCAGGAGACTTTAAGGACCTGTACAGGATCGTCTATCGTCACACCCTGCAGAGAATCGCCCAATCCGTTACGGCCGAAGATATTATGACCAAAACGGTCATTACCGTGCGGCCGGAAACACCGGTTCAGGAGGCTGCCGATCTGATGGCGTCCGAGGGAGTATCGGGAATTCCGGTGGTCACCGCAGACATGCTTGTCGCAGGGGTGTTGTCTGAAAAGGATTTTCTTGCTCGGATGGGACCAAACGGCCCGAAAACGTTCATGGATGTCGTGGCCCGCTGTCTGATGGCACGAGGTTGCGCCGCCCTGGCAATCAGGGAAAAAAAGGTCGAGGACATCATGACCTCCCCCGCGGTGACCGTGAACCGAAAGACAAGCCTGCTGGAAATTTCCGCCCTTCTCAAGGAAAAGAAAATCAACAGGGTACCTGTCATCGATCGGCAGGGCTTTCTGGTCGGCATTGTCTCAAGAGAAGATATTATCCATACACCGCTGATCCAGGGTGATATGATCCGCCCGGAGGATGGCCCGGCTTAACATTTGCTTAACGTGAAAACCATGCAAGACTATTTCAACAAGATGAGAGGCTCAACCAAAAGTCCCCCCAGGGTGAGTCTCTCAGAGATCGCCTGGTCCTGGATCGGCGCCTTTCTGGGTATTTCCGCAGTGGCGGCCTTGAATTATAATCTGCTGGCGCAAACGGACCTGGTCATGATCATCGGCTCCTTCGGGGCGTCCGCCGTTCTGATTTACGGAGCCATCAAAAGTCCGCTGGCGCAACCGAGAAACCTCATCGGCGGCCATGTCATCTCCGCCATTATCGGGGTGGCATTTTACCATCTCTTCGGCGCCCATATGTGGCTGGCCTCCTCAATGAGCGTGGCAACGGCAATTGCGGTCATGCACGCAACCAAGACCCTGCATCCGCCAGGTGGCGCCACAGCCCTTATTGCCGTTATCGGCTCCCACAAGGTTCATGCGCTGGGCTATTTATACGCCCTGGTTCCGGCCGGACTCGGCGCCCTGGTGATGCTGATTGTCGCCCTGCTGGTTAATAATATTCCG
The DNA here is from genome assembly GCA_027011235.1 of Desulfobulbaceae bacterium. Taxonomy (GTDB): domain Bacteria; phylum Desulfobacterota; class Desulfobulbia; order Desulfobulbales; family Desulfobulbaceae; genus DRLX01. The sequence continues at coordinate 3,326 of JALVAI010000439.1, read as the reverse complement.
AAAACACGCAAATATCCTGAATTCTGGTTTTGAACGGGACTGGTCCTCCGGAGCGAATCCGCATTTTCAGAGTACAGGGTTCCGTTGCACCCTGTTGTTGGAAGGTAGAGGCCACAGGTGCTGCAATCAGAATACCCTTTACAGCTGTTTTCTCTTTATCCCCAGGCAGTAGGGACTGTCCAGCCGATACACCCGTACCTTGCGGCTTCGCGGAAATTCCCGTTTGGCAAGAGTTTTCAACAGTCTCGTCAGCTCATCAATATGGACCAGATAAGTGTGCTCCTCATAGCCACGCTCCTGGACGGACAGGGTTTCCTCATCGACCTTGATAACAGTAATACCGCGATTACGTTTATAGGTCAGTATCTCCACCCCCTGAGTCGGTTCCAGCCCGCGAACAATCTGCCGGACCCGCTTTATGGCGGATTGGATATTGATAAGCGCCATTGTCGAAAAATTACCCGCCTTGTCAGTTCTTAAACGGAATATTATACTATCTTTTTCGGCGTTTACCTTTGCCCCAGAGCGGATCCTGGCCGAATCTGTCCAGCCACCACTCCTCGGCATCGTAGATATTGTTCTCGTTCGGGGCCAGGGGAAAACGATATTCCCGGCAATAGTCCATGAGCAACTCATAGGCCGCGGTCAACCGGTACATAACTTCCTCTTTCTCCTCATCACCGCCGGCAAGGTCGGGATGATGCTCCTTGCTGAGCCGATGATAGGCCCGCTTGATCTCGCCCAAGGTCGCATGATCACCAAGGTGGAGAAGGTCCCGTGCCTGCTCGATTGCCTGCCACTGCTTGCGGTTCACGCTTTTTTCCTTTTTTTCCAGCTCTTTTCCGTACCGGAAAGCAACCGTTTAATATTGGGAACATGCTTGAACCAAATCAAAATACCGATAAAGGCGGAAAGCAGGATCTTCCACGTCGCTTCCCCAAGGAGAAACAGCCACAGGGGAATGGCTGCCGAGGCCAGCAGGGAACCAAGAGAAACAAATCCGGAAAGGGCAACAGCCGCAATAAAGAGCAGCAGACTGAAGAGAACACTGAGCGGGGCCAGGTAGAGAAACACACCAAGGCCGGTGGCCACCCCCTTGCCACCCTTGAAACCAAGATAGACCGGATACATATGGCCAACAACAGTTGCCGCGCCGGAAAGGGCAATTATCAGGTTGCGGCCCTGCCCATCGCCGATGATCAGTGCGGTCACAAACATCGGAAAAAATCCCTTGCCCACATCCAGAAGCAGGGTCAAAATGCCCATCTTTTTGCCAAGCAGGCGGGCAACATTGGTGGCGCCAATATTTCCGCTGCCCTGGGTCCTGATGTCAATTCCGCTGGAGCGGGAAAGGAGCAGACCAAAGGGGACGGCGCCGACAAGATAGGACGCAATGATGAGGAATATAGCGGTAATACTCATAAATTATGCCTTGTTCTGTGTAAAGATAACGTCAAGTTCGCAGGCGGCGCCGTATGCTGCTATCTCATCCTTGAGTATGGAGACATAGGGGCAGTCAATCACAGCAAGCAGGCTGTTTCGCAACCGATAGACCGGTTGCGGGCCGCTGCCTGTTTCCTTTTCCAGAATATAGGGGAAAATCTGCGGCCGGCGGCAGACCTTGGGACGATTTTCATAGATTTGGCAGCGTCCCTGTCCCGCTTCCAGGTTCGGACAGCTTGAAGATTTTGGGAGAATCAGGCTCCAGCCGTCCCGCCAGTGAAACAGTCCGGGGGCCTTCCGTTTATAAAAAGGACGTCCTTCCACCACAAGAGGGGGCTCTGTCCGGGCAGTACAGCTCCTGCTGTTTTTGGTGTCAAGGCGATCAGCGGCAAAGAGGTCTGTCTCTGAATCGGCAAGTGGTATTTCAAAAAACTCCTGCTTCATGGACGATGCAGGGCCGACACAGCAGAGATCACAGCCGCAGGGTGCGCAGAGCAGGCTGTTGATTTCCTCCAGCTCCCTGGTCAACACCTGTTGCAGGCAAAGGCTTGACAGGGTTGTCATGGCATCTACCTTGTCACCGTTTTCGCCAACGACCTTCACCTCGGGGACAGTGGAGTTTTTGATCGACTCCAGCATGCGCAAAGACCCTTCATGGCGGCGAAGAAGGCTACGTGGACGGGAATAGAGGGCAAACTGCGTTTCTATGGGTTCGGGCATTTCATCTATCACTTCCGCCACCGTGGCAAAGGGACCGGTGAGAAATATAAACTGAAGCATGGAGACAAGCGGTAGCACCGGATGGCGCAACAGTTCCATGCCGGCGGCCAAGCGCGCTTTATCAATTTCCGGACAAAGGTTGTTCATGGATGTACTGTATACACAACCGTTGGCTGAAAGACAAGTTCCCGCCCTTGCCTGTAAACCAACTTCACGGATTTCCGGTCCGGGCTCTGGGGCTGATCCGGCGCCGGTTTTTGCTTTACAGCAGGCATCAACATGATTATTTGTAGAAAAGACATTGTGTTTATCCAAACCAGACCATATTGATCTCCCATGGCGATAAAAAAAATTTTCACATACCCGGAACCGGTCCTGCGGCAAGAAGCCCGGCCGATCACCGTTTTTGACGAGGCCTTGAAACAACTGGCGGCCGACATGGGTGAAACCATGTACGATGCCCCGGGGGTAGGCCTGGCGGCCAACCAGATCGGCGTGCTTAAACAGATCGTTGTCGTCGATATCAGCAAAGACGAAGAAAAAAAGGAATTCATCGCCCTTGTCAACCCTGTCATTTCCAAAGGAGAAGGCTGCGTCGCCGGGGAAGAGGGCTGCCTGAGCGTGCTTGAATACGAAGCCAAGGTTGAGCGATTCCAGAAAATCCATGTAGAGGCCCAGGATCTTGACGGTAAACCCATTTCCTTTGATGCCGAAGACCGGTTTGCCCGTATCATCCAGCATGAAGTAGACCACCTGCGCGGGACCCTGTTCATCGATCATCTCAGCACCTTAAAGCGAAATCTGTATAAACGAAAACTGAAAAAGATCCTCAAGGCACGGCAATGAAACCACTTCGCATTGTCTTCATGGGCACACCGGACTTTGCGGTCCCGGTACTCAATGCACTGATCGATGGCCCGGACAGGGTCATCGGGGTTGTCTGCCAGCCGGACCGGAAACGCGGGCGCGGCAAGAAACTGATGCCGCCTCCGACCAAGGTTATCGCCCAGGCAGCCGGCATTCCTGTTCTACAGCCAACCAATATTCGGACAGATGATTTTCTTGAAGAGGTAGGGGCCCTTGCCCCGGATGTGATTGTCGTTGCCGCCTATGGAAAAATTCTTCCCGGAAACCTGCTCAACCTGCCACCCATGGGCACGATC
>JALVAI010000438.1 GCA_027011235.1 Desulfobulbaceae bacterium | reverse complement strand
TCGCCGCCGATCCTTTCCAAAAACCTCTCAAAAAGCTTGCTTTTTGAGAGGTTTTTTTTTGGGGTGGCACCGTGGAAAAAGAGAGTAAGAAAGGGAGGGTATCTCTTCCAGAATCAGTTATCAACCGGAACCGGCTCTTTACTTTCAATGAGAATTCTATACACCTCGCTCAACAACTGCTCGGCTGTGAACGGTTTTGCAAGGTAGCCATTAAGACCAAGCTTGGCTGCAGATTCTTTAGAGACATGCTCCGAATATCCTGAGCAGAGCAACACCGGCGTATCTTTACATATTTTTCGGACCTGCTCAAAAAGTTGTAACCCGGTCAACTCCGGCATTGCCATATCTGTAATGATGAGATCGATTTTCTCCTTTTGCCGCTGAAACATTTCAACCGCCACCTGACTCGAGGTGGTGCCAAAGGTTACATATCCTGCCTTTTCCAGGGCCTGGACCTCATAATCAATAATCTGCTGTTCATCATCAACAACCAGTATTCTGCCCTCTCCTTTTTTCAGACTCATTTCCGTATCGGACATTTCGTGATCTCTGTTTTCAGAAAAAGGCAGATACACATAGAAACAACTTCCCTGGCCGGGCGTTGACTCCACTCGCAATGCCCCTCTATGGTCCTGGACAATGCCATGCACAACAGAGAGGCCAAGCCCGGTACCCTCGTTTTTGTCTCGTGTGGTAAAATAGGGCTCGAAAATACGATCAAGATGTTCCGGCGCAATGCCGTGACCATTATCCTCTACCTGTAAAACCACATACTGGCCGGCAGGCAGATTACCCAATTCAACTCCTTTCCTTGGCCCGACCTTCTCCTCTGTCAAAACCACTCTGATTTTCCCGGCATTGTCCTCCTTTTCAATGGCTTGAAAGGCGTTCATACACAAATTCATAACCACCTGATGAATCTGTGTCGGATCGGCACGTACCATCTCCTTTGTTCTGATGTCTATTTCCAGTTCAATATTCGCAGGCAAACTTGCCCGAAGTAGACGTAAGGCCTCTTTGACGATGAGGTCAATTCGCAGGGATGAAATATTTTTTTCTGTCTGACGACTGAAGGTTAAAATCTGTTTAATCAACTGACCGGCACGCTCTGATGCTGTTATGATTTCCGTCAGATTGCTCTTTAACACCTTGTTGTCTTCACACAGCAGGGCCGACAATTCGGCAAAACCGAGAATTGCTGTCAAAATATTATTAAAATCATGGGCTATCCCTCCTGCCAGGGTCCCTATTGCCTGCATTTTTTGCGTCTGTCGAACTATATTTTTCAGTTGATTCTGGCGGGTAATATCTCTTTTGACAGCTACATAATGGGAGATTTTTCCTTTGTTATCATGGACAGGTGCAATGGTCTGCTCTTCGGTAATCAAGGAACCGTCCTTTCTCCTGTTAATTATTTCTCCGCTCCAGACCTTGCCCGATGATATTGTGTCCCAGAGAAGTTTGTAGTGATACTGCTCCATCTTGCCACTCTTCACCACCCCGGCTTTTTTCCCGATGACTTCATCTCTCAAATACCCGGTAACCTTTTCATAGGCAGGATTGACATATTCTATGATTCCCTGCGGATCAGTTATCACCACGCTTTCCGCCGCCTGTTCAACAGCGGTTGCCAACAGCCGGCGCTGTTCCTCGTCCTTTACCCTTTTGCGCATATCATGGTAAATTCTCTGCAAAATTGTACGACCCTTGATAGTCGTTCGACCGGCGCTGATCTGGACGGGAATTCTGGCCCCGCTTTGATGAAGCAGGGTAACATCGGTTGCCGAAGTATCACCCTTGCCGGCAGCATGCTCCTGAAAAAGTTTTTTGTGAAAACCATAGTCCTCCGGCGGATGCAATTCATGCTGCTTCAATCCTATCAAGGTATCAACGGATCGTCCCGTTAGTTCCGCCGCCTTTGGATTGGCCTTGATGACCTCCATGGTTTCCGCATCATAAAGCACAATGGCATCACTGGCGTTTTCCATAAGAAGACGATATTGTTCCCTGGAATCAAAGAGTTCTTCCTCAATTTTTTTCCGTGCCGTAATATCGGCCACAGAAATTAAGACCATGTGAGAGTCCGGACTGGGCATAACATCAACATTTAAGATTACGGCCAGTGTTTTTCCGGAAAGCGTTACAAATTCAGTTTCTTCCGAGAAATGTTTTCTGCCGGAAAACAATGCATGAAGTGCATGCTGGAGGGTAAGCAATGATTTTTCGTTTAATATGGACCGAAAGGAAGAAAGAAGGTAGGCCCGGTCATTCGCTTCAAACAATTCCAGAGTAGCTGCGTTTATATCAACAATCCGAACCAGGCCTGCGGCATGCCAGAGATCAACGGCATCGATCGGGGTATCGGAGTCAAGAGACAATCCACTTAATGCTGAATTGGTGGTTCCAATGCCCTCTTTTTTCCGTCGCAACCCAGGAATATCCAACAGCCACTGAGAAATACTTGTATTTTGAAACAAGGACCGAAATCGCTGTTCACTTCGGACTATTTCCGTTTCAATTTTTTGTCGTTTTGCAATATCTCGCTGTACGGTCTCTTCTAAACGAATGGTATCATAACTGTGCTGAACACGTTCGCCGACCAGTTGAAAAAAATCAATTTGATCCTGCGACCAGTGACGGGTGGCACGGTCACAGATACCAAAAAGCCATGGCCGGTCGTTCCTCATCCGTAACACCATGACCAGTTGAGAACATGCGCAGGGCCTGCTCAACGAGCGACGGGAAAAGATCAGACACTGTTTACTCTGAAAAATGTTTGCTTTTTTGGCCTGATCCAACCGGCGCAGAAAACGCTGAAAGGCATCGTCAACTACGAATGTCTTGTCAATACGCCTAAAACAGGGCATATTCTTACGACAGGCATAATAATGAAGACGACAGCTGGGGGTTGAGGAGACACAGGGATACAAAAGCCAGCAGTTATCGGCTGAAAAAATCTTACGCACCGCCCGAACAGCTGTTTTCATGATCGCATCAGTATCATTTTTCTGAGCGATAGCGCTGCTGATCAGTTTTAACTGCTGGATGTTCAGGTTGCTCATATCAAGAATCGTGTAAGCAATAACCGGGACAGCTCCATGCCATTTCCCCCGGCAGCTTTTTCAGTTGCTTTGCACAGAAACACGTCAAAGAAGATGAATAACAAAAATATAGCAGATATTTCAGAACGAGTCCTCTACTCAATCAACATTTTATATTTTTTCATTGCCCACATTGTTGTGTAAGAAAAATCCGGACAACAGAGGAGAAATGACAAAATGATGGTTCAGATAATGGGTCGACCTGTTACCTTATGACTGAAAAAACAAGGAACAACGGCACCCTTTATGTCGTGGCAACACCCATCGGCAATCTTGAAGAGATAAGCCCACGCGCTGTCAAGGTACTGCAGAGCGTTGATCTTATCGCCTGTGAAGATACCCGGCACACAAAAAAATTGCTGAATTATCTTGGCATATCACGGCCATTGACCAGTTATTACCGGGAAAAAGAGCAACAAAAGGCAAAAAATCTCCTGCAGAAACTACAGGACGGAAAAAAAATCGCCATGGTTTCCGATGCCGGCACCCCAGGCATTTCAGATCCCGGGGCAATACTGGTCAACATGGCAAGGAAGGCCGGGATTCCCATTGTTCCCATTTCCGGTCCATCTGCCTTGACAACAGCGCTCTCCATAGCGGGCCTTGAAGATTCCCGATTCTTTTTTGCCGGTTTTCCGCCTGCCAGAAAAAAAGCGCGCAAAACCTTTTTCAAGCAGTTGGCCCCCCTGCCCTGGCCGATTATTTTTTATGAATCCCCCCATCGCATTGAACAAAGCCTGCAGGATTGCCAGCAGTGTCTGGGTGATCGCCAGGGAATGCTGTTTCGCGAACTGACAAAAATCCATGAGGAACATAGGCAGGGATCACTGTCCGAACTCGCTACTGGTTGTACAGGCAAAAACAGGGGCGAATTTGTTGTCCTGGTCAAACCGGCCCCTGACAGCACCACAGATAAGCCCGAAGATCTTGATGAGCTCATTCTCTGGTACCAAAGCCGACCCGATATGACCTTGAAAGATGCTGTCCAGCGAATAGCTGCGGACCTGGATCTCCCCAGGACCAGAATTTATAAAAGGGCACTGACCCTGTGGAAGGAGTGAGACAGGGATCGCATCTGTCCGCTTGCCAAACACACCTTTTCTCTGTAGGGTGGCATGTACACTCACCCCATAACATTTTTGGGGCTGCTGATTGCAGGTAGCTCTCACCCGGCAAAACAAAGCGCATACGATAATCAACAGGATAACATAATGAACAGACTTGATTTTCTCAAAGAACAATGTACGGATAAAAAACACTATCCCCTTCTGCTGGCAGCCTGTCGGGCGGCCTTGACGGGTGGTTTTATTCTCAGAGACCTTTATGGCAAGCCTCATACCATTACCATGAAAGGTGAGATCAATCTGGTCACGGAAGCGGACGTCGCCTCTGAGACCGCCATTGTCGCCTCCCTGCAGGAAGACGCGCCTGACATTGATGTCATGGCCGAAGAATCGGCCGGGGAAGACCTCAAGGTGCCGGCGGGAAAGCTGTGGGTGATTGATCCATTGGACGGGACCACGAATTTTGCGCATGGTTTCCCCATCTTTGCCGTTTCCATTGCCCTGATGGAAAACGGACAAACCACCATCGGCGCTGTTTATTGTCCCCTGCAGGACGAGCTGTTCTGCTGCTGGCAGGGCGGCGGATCGTGGCTCAACGGGGAAAAAATCCAGGTAACAAAAACCGATTTTCTTGTTCAGGCCCTGGTTGCCACCGGCTTTCCCTATGACATCCATGCAAAACTTGATGCTGTTATAAGCCAGATGCGCGCCATTCTCCCCAAGGTGCGGGATATCCGCCGGGCAGGGGCAGCGGCCGTTGACCTGGCCTATGTTGCCTGTGGCCGACTGGACGGCTTCTATGAGATGGACCTCAAGCCCTGGGACACGGCAGCCGGCTGGCTGCTGGTAGAGGAGGCGGGTGGCCGGGTAACGGATTTTGCCGGCAAGAAATATTCACCCTTTTATCCGGAAATTCTTGCCGCAAACAGCGCCCTGCACCCGCTGCTTGTCAAACAACTTGCCTGAGCAGATACCCCGGCTCCAGTACCGGCTTGCACTTCTGCTCATGCTCCTGGCCGCCGGCCTGGGGTCAACATCATTTACCGTGGGCAAGGCCATTGCCGACACTATTGATCCGGTCATTCTTACCCTGGTCCGTTTCTGTCTGGCGACGCTGTTCTTCTATCCCTATGTCCGGAAAAAATATGGTCTGACCAGACCTTCGCTTGCCTCTCTTGGCCGCTACAGCCTTGTCAGTTTCGCCCTCACCGCCTTTTTCGTGCTCATGTTTGTTGCCCTGCGCTATACCTCGGCCATCAATACCGGTGTCATTTTTACCCTGGTGCCCGGTATTTCCGGAATATACAGTATAATCCTGTTGCACGAACGACTGGGCCGCAACCGGCTCATTGCTCTGTTTCTGGCCATGCTGGGAGCCATATGGGTCATCTTCCGGGGTGATCCATCACAAATGCTGGCCCTGCAATTTAACCGGGGCGATCTTATCTTTTTTGGCGCCTGCCTGTTGATGGGGCTTTACACCCCTTTGGTAAAACTCCTCTACCGGGGCGAGCCCATGCCGGTGATGACCTTCTGGATTTTAGCCACCGGCTGCGGCTGGCTGGCCGTGGCGGCCGCGCCCAGGATACCAGCAATCAACTGGACGGAAATTGGGTATTTGACCTGGGCCGGTATCCTTTACCTGGCAATATTCTGTACCCTGATTACCTTTTTTCTCTCCCAATGGTCCACCATCCGGCTCGGCCCGACCAGGGTCATGGCCTATTCCTATCTTTACCCTCCCC
>JALVAI010000437.1 GCA_027011235.1 Desulfobulbaceae bacterium | reverse complement strand
GAGGCTGTAGCGGTGGTTGGCGCCGCCGCCGCAGCCCACCGCATATTTTTCCAGCATCCGCAGGCCGGGCGTGGTCTTGCGGGTATCAACGATCTTCACATTCAGACCCTGGACCTGGTCAACAAAACGGGCCGTCAGGGTGGCAATGCCGCAGAGACGCTGAATAAGATTGAGGGCCACCCGTTCCCCCCGCAGCAGGGTCCGGACCGGACCCCGGACAGAAAACAGGACAGCCCCCTTTTCCTGTCTGGAACCATCACCAGCCAGTTGCCCAAACTCCATGGTGCCTCCCAACAGGCAGAAAACCCGGGCCGCCACCCTTTCCATGCCGCAGGCAACCAGCGATTCTCTCGCCATGCACTGGACCATGGCCGTCTCGTCGGTAAAGAGGGCGTCAGTGGTGACATCGCCATGCTCCAGGTCCTCTTCCAGGAATTTGCGTAACTGTTGATCAAGAAGAAAGGTATCCATTTTTTCCATGTTCAGGGTATTGGGTTCAAGGTTCAACTCCTTGAAGTGTTCAACTGCTTTCCGTGTAAACCACGGATGAACACTGATTCACACAGATTTTTTTGAAATTTGCGGGCCAGTCAGGCGTGTCAAAAGCAGTCAAGATACATTTTCTGAGCTGGTAATCACAACAACTTCAGCCTAATTTACGCAACCGGGCGACCGATTCATCATTTTTCGCAAGTTTCGTCTGCAGCTCCTCCTCCCTGGCCCGCTCTTTGGCAACAATGGCAACAGGTGCATTGGCAAGAAATTTTTCATTCTTCAATTTGCCACTCACCCGGGCCAGCTCCTTGTCCAATTTTTTTCGTTCCCTGGCCAGTTTTTCCAGCTCGGCCTCGACATCGATCAGACCGGCAAGGGGCACCACCAGCTCAACATCACCGGCCATGCCATGACCCGCGTCATCGGGCACCACGCCCTTGTCCACGATATCCAGTTTTTCCGCCCGCACCATGGTGGCAACCGAATCGGCAAAGGTTTCCAGCACTGCCCGTTTGCCGGCATCAGGACTGATAATGGTGGCCGTAATCTTTGCCGTCGGGTGCAGCTCGGCCTCGGTGCGGATGGTACGCAGACCGGAGATGACATCCATCAGCAGTTCCATCTCCTCTTCGGCCTGCGGATCATGCCAGCCGGGATTTTGTTCGGGAAAGGGCGCAAGCATGATGGTGTCCCGCTCTCCGGGCAACTGGCTCCAGATCTCTTCGGTGACAAAGGGGGTGACCGGGTGCATCAGCTTGAGAATATTTTCCAGGACAACGAGCAGGACCCCGCGCGCATTTTCCCGTGCCTGGTCATCATCGCCATAGAGGTCTTTTTTGATCCATTCCACGTACCAGTCACAGAAACTGTGCCAGGTAAACTGGTACAGGTGCGAGGCTATCTCATTAAAGTTGTAGCCATCCAGTGCCTTGCGCACCTCGGCAATGGTTGCATTGGTGCGGCTGAGTATCCAGCGATGCGGCAGGGGCAGCCCGGCTGGATCATCGGCCACCCGGGTAATGGCCGGGTCGGCATCCTTGATATGCATCTGGGCAAAGCGGGCCGCGTTCCACAGCTTGTTGAT
>JALVAI010000436.1 GCA_027011235.1 Desulfobulbaceae bacterium | reverse complement strand
CATGGCCAGTTTCCAGCGAATGGTTTTCTGGGCCAGCGCCGGCATGGCGGTAAAGGCGACCAGTAGCAGGGCAACAAGCAGTTTCGAGGTTGGTTTCATACTTTCCTCCGATAAAGTTTAATAACAGTGAGATATTCCCGTAACAGGAACAGAATATTGACTAAACAGGCCGCAAGGATCCCTCATGGCCTGTGTTGTCGGCAAGCATTGCTTACTACGTCTGTCTGGTTTTGCAAGGTTCTTTTTACTGGTATTTTCCTCACCCTTTTTTCCCAAGAAAAAAACTTTCGGCAATATCCACCTGCTCTTTGGAACCGATAATTAATGGCACCCGTTGGTGAAGATCAACAGGTTCAATATCGAGAATTCGCCGGCCATCATCGGTGATTGCCCGTCCGCCGGCCTGTTCCACAACCATGGCCAGGGGAGCGGCCTCATATAACAGACGTAACTTGCCCTCGGGTTTGTCCGTACTCTTCTTGTCCCGCACATATAAAAAAATACCGCCTTTGATCAGATTACGGTGAAAATCAGCTACCAGCGAGCCAATATAACGAAGACTTAGCGGTCGTCCCGTGGCCGGATCAATCTCCTTAAGATAATCTATATATGCGCGGGTCGAATCATGCCAGTAATTGGTGTATGACTCATTAACACTGTAATACTTTGCTGTTTGGGGAATCTTTATGTCCGGGTGGGACAGAAAAAATTCTCCGACACTGGGATCCAGGGTAAAACCATGAACGCCGTCACCCGTGGTATAGACCATCATGGTTGAAGAGCCATAAATTATATAGCCGGCGGCCACCTGCCTGCTGCCCGGCTGCAACAGGTCCTTTTCCGTGCCCTGCTTGCCGGAGCTGATACGCTGGTGAATGGAAAAAATCGTACCAATACTGACGTTGACATCAATATTGGAAGACCCGTCCAGGGGATCAAACGCCACTGTGTATTTGCCTTCATATCCATCCAGAACCGGAATGATACCGTCTTCCTCTTCCGAGGCCATAACGCAGAGGTAACCGCATTGTTCCATCCGTCGTTTGATGGTCTTGTTGGCAAAGACATCCAGTTTCTGGACTTCTTCGCCCTGGATATTGGTCTTGCCGGACTGGCCGAGAATATCTGCCAGTCCGGCCATGTTGACCTCGGCGCTGATGATTTTTCCGGCAACAATGAGTTCATTGAGCAGACCGGTCAGTTCGCCGGTGGCCTCGGGGTGCAGCATCTGGCTGTCCATGATCTGCCGACTGACGGTTATTCCCTTTCTCTTTGCCATCTCATACTCCTCATTTGGGTTATTTCAGTTCCCGTTTCTTTCATCTTCGGTAAGCAATTTACATGTTATTTCTTTTTCCGGGGCAAAGGGCTCCAGTTGCGCACCAGTCCGGCAAGGGTCCTGACACAGATACCGGACGGCCCCTTGGCTACATATGATTTTTCCGTGAAATCCCAGGCTGTACCGGCAATATCACAATGGGCCCAGGGTGTCTTGCCCACGAACTTCTGCAGGTAAGCGGCAGCGGTAATGGTGCCGGCAGGTCGTCCGCCGACATTTTTCAGATCGGCAACTTCGGAT
>JALVAI010000435.1 GCA_027011235.1 Desulfobulbaceae bacterium | reverse complement strand
AGCCAAAGGGATGTATCGGTTGTCACGGTACCCGGGCCGCCAATGACTTTGTCGTGGTTCACGAATTTAAATAATTCGCCCGCGGCTTGATGTTCATCAAATTCATACTCAGTTTTCATCCTGTCTTGCAGGCAGGTGCCACCCTGCTTGCCCTGTATGTCCTGCTGCTTGGAGCCGCTCGTTTCAGGCGGCTCCACCTGCGGCAGAAAACCATGTTTCAGTGGAGACGTCATGTAGTCCTTGGAACCATTGCCCTGCTCTCCTGGACATTCGGTCTTGTTCTTGGGCTGCTCCTTGTCAGGGTATATTGGCATGGATTCCTGATCACAGGAACACACGGTGGCCTTGGAATACTTCTCCTGCCTCTGATCCTCTTTGGCCTGTTCAGCGGCAGACAAATGCATATCCATAAACAACAACGTATTGTTCTTCCACTTCTCCATGGCGCCATCAATCTCTTTCTTCTTATCATGGCGCTATCGCAGGTCTTCAGTGGCTGGCAGGTATACAGTGAATTTGTTCTTGGATAACACTATCCATTTTTCATAAAATTTTTCGGGTTCACTCCGAGTTTTCGTGATATATTACAAAAAATTATGAAAGCAAAGGAGTAGGATGACAAGGGGAAAAGGAACCGAAACAAATCCGATTACCTGGCTGGAAAAATATGGTGATACCCTGTACCGGTTCGCCCGGGCACGGGTAAAAGATTCCTTTACCGCCGAAGATCTCGTCCAGGAGACCCTGCTTGCCGCCTACCGTTCCCGCAAAAATTTTTCCGGGAGATCAACGCCCAGGACCTGGCTGATCGGTATTCTCCGGCACAAGATCGTCGATTATTACAGAAAACAGAAACATGAACAGGAGGAAGAAAATCTGGATGATTTTGTGTACGGTATAGAGAACATGTTTGACGCAAGAGAAAAATGGAAGGTCAAACCCGGTGACTGGGGCAAGGACCCGAAAAATGAATATGAGCGCAAAGAACTTATGGCCACGATTCATGCCTGCCTGGACGAGATGCCCAAAAAAATGTCTCTGGCCTATACCCTGCGCGAGTTGCAGGGCGTCAGCACGAATGAACTGTGCGAACTCTTCCAGACAGGGAAAAATAACTGCTGGGTCATCCTCTACCGGGCCAGAATGCTCCTCCGGCGCTGCCTGGAAATAAACTGGTTTCAAGAACCGAAATAGGATCTTTCGCCATGCGGCACTGGATTTTCAGTTGCAAGAAAATATCTCTACTCATTTCCGAATCCATGGATTGGAAACTGCCGCTCTACCGGAGACTGGGCATCAAGCTGCACCTGATGATGTGTTATCTCTGCAGACGCTATAAAAAACAACTGTTGTTTATTCACTCCATTCTGCAAACGGAAAAGAAAATCGAGGAAATAGACAGCGCCTCCCTTTCCCCTGAGGCCAGGGAAAGAATCAAAAAAAGACTCGAGCAGGCTAAACAGTAACCCTTCGCTTCTGTCGTCTTTCCAAATCTCCCTGCATGGCCGGCAATACTCATTCAATTGATAAGTAAATTCGGCGTTAGCCCACCCAAAAAAATCATATCAACATACCACACCC
>JALVAI010000434.1 GCA_027011235.1 Desulfobulbaceae bacterium | reverse complement strand
GACCATGACTATCCAGGATTACGCCAAACAATCCCGCAAACTGTCTCTTAAAACCATGCGATTTTTAACCGCCGAAAACATCATCCACGACCCATTGACCGAGCAGGATTTTATTGTCCTGGCCGCCCTGGAAAAGCTCTGGTTGAAGATGGATTATCTGCGGTTTCAGATCGGGCAACTTTCGTACAAAAAGCGGCTTGCATTTTTAGAAAAGGCCGACCTGAAAACCAAGTGGGAAAGATACGCTTTTGCCCGGTTCAAAAATCTGGAAAAAGGCAAAAGCCTCCGAATGCATCAACTCATATCGGAGATAGAATTGACCTACAATTTCAAACTGAACAGGGGACACATCAAGCGCCTCTACCGAGTTAGACAAAAGGTATAAGTTTATCTGCATAAATATCTATAAATAACTTGACTACCTCTTCTGCCGGTGGAATTATAGAGACAGGAGGTAGCTATATGATAAAAGTTTCCATAACCGGCAAACAACGCACCGAGCTCGAACAGTTCAGGAGATTGGCCTCTTCAAGAGATTCAGAGAAAGCCTTAATGGTGCTGCTCAGTTCCGAAGGGAAAACAGTCTCTCAAATTGCAGAATCATTGAAGCGAAACCCGCATACTGTCAGGGATTGGCTGAAGCGATATAACAGCAAGGGTATCAAAGGATTACAGCGAAAATATTCCCCGGGCCGCCCAGACAGTAAACGCGCTAAATTAAAAAAGCATATCCAGTATATATTGACCAGCTCCCCCACCGAGCATGGCTACCAGGATCATGTTTGGTCAGTACCCCTTATTGTATATGATGCCGAACAAAAGCTGGGACTTTCTGTTAGTGGCGATACCGTTACCAGGGCACTCAAAGACATGGGTTACAGCTATAAGAGGCCGTCTAAAACTGTCCCAGCCAGAGCCCCTGATAAAAAAGAAAAGGCTGCCATGGTCAAATCAATGATTGAAGGCATTATGGGAATACTCACCAAGAGGGAAACTGAGATATATGCGCTTGATGAGTCCCATTTTTCAACTGAGCCATACTTGGTGCGAGGTTGGTTTAAAAAAAGGTGGCCACCACAAGATCGAAACAAGCAGCAGAAGGGGAAGTCTCACATTCTTTGGATGCTTGAATCTGACGACACAAAAGTTTTATTGGAAGAAGTCAAAATCTTCTGATAGCAAAGCTTTCTTGCTTTTTTTGACACAGTTAAACCAACGCACGCCGGACAAAGATATTGTTATTATTTTGGACAATGCCAGCATTCACAAATCACAAAAGACCAAAAGATTCTTGCAACGGCATAAAAATATACACCTATTTTACCTCCCGCCTTATTCACCGGAGTACAACCCGGTCGAAATATTCTGGCGGTGGATAAAGCCCAAAGTGTATGGATTCTCATCTCTCGGTGGATTGGACAAACTTGTATCACGGTTCAGAAAACATGTATGGCATTACAATAAAAAACGATTGCCCAACTCGATTTCATTTAATCTCAAAACCTACGCTAAAATTTTATAATAATTTATGCAAGTACACTTAGGAGCGGCTTCAGCCGCGAAATTTTTTATGTTGTCCAGGTAATTCAATGATCTATTCGCGAATAAATCCCCTCCAACAGCACATGCAATCCACGCGTAACCTTATTTTCGGATAAAGGAGAGAAAATGGCCACCAAACAGACAGTAAAGGATATACGGCAGAGAAAGGGGAGCGGACAAAAGATAAGCATGCTCACCGCCTATGACGCGCCCATGGCCATGCTTCTTGATCAGAGCGGCATTGATATTCTGCTGGTCGGCGATTCCCTGGGAATGGTCGTGCTGGGGCTTGATTCCACTGTGCCGGTGACCATGGACCAGATGCTGCACCACGCGACCGCTGTCAGCCGGGGGGCGGGGTCTGCGCTCGTGGTCGGCGACATGCCCTTTGGCTCCTATCTTGTTGACCCAAGGGAAACGGTGCGCAATGGCCTTCGTTTCCTGAAGGAAGCGGGCTGTGATGCCGTCAAGCTCGAGGGCGGCCGGAAGGTCTGTGATGATGTCCGGGCCCTGGTCAGGGCCGGTGTGCCGGTGATGGGGCATCTCGGCCTGACGCCGCAGACCGCCGGACAGCTTGGCGGTTTCAAGGTCCAGGGCAAAAGCATGGCGGCGGGCCGCAGGTTACTGGCCGATGCCAGGGCCCTGGAAGAGGCGGGCGCCTTTGCCTTGGTCCTGGAATGTGTTCCGGGCCGCCTTGCCGAGGTTGTGACCAGGGCAATAAATATCCCGACCATCGGCATCGGCGCCGGTCCCCACTGTGATGGTCAGGTCCTGGTCACCAATGATATGCTGGGCCTGTTTGAAAGATTCACTCCAGGATTTGTGAAGCAATATCTTGTCATTGCGCCACAGATCAAAGAGGCTGTTGCCGCCTTCCAGGACGAAATAAACAGCGGTGTGTTTCCCGCGCCCGAGCATACCTTTGGCACCGATGAGGATTTCAGTACCCTGCTGGGTGAATGATGATGCCGTCAGTTTTTCATAACAGTGAATCATCACTGTGGTAGTGATACTGTTATACTGATGCAGTTACAGGTCCAGATACCGGGAGACCAGGTGGTTTCCTGGTTCCGTTTCTCCTGATCCTATGCCTTCGCTTTTGCTGGTTCAACTCTATGCTTTTTCCTTGCTCAAGGATTCCGCCCTTTTTATCCCTGTGTAATCCGCTCCTGATTGTGACAGCAAAATGACAGTCATTCCTTTTTGCCGGTGTGTCGGCACATTCCATCAATCTCCCGTATTCGAATAATTTCAGAAAATGCTTTTTTACCCTTGACACCACGTGTGTTCGTTCGTACTTTGATTATGAAATATATTTCAAAAAGGTAGAGAAAAATGGTCCGACCGAGAAAATGTCGCCGCATCCGCGCCATGCCGGTGTCAACATTTTATAAACCACAGGGGGTTGCCCTGCATGAGCTGACAGGGGTAACGCTGTCCCTTGAGGGATTTGAAGCCATGCGTCTTGTTGATGGGGAAAATGTAAATCGTGAGGAAGCGGCCCGGATGCTGGGCGTATCTCCATCGACCCTGTGCAGGATACTGGCGGAGGCAAGGGGAACTGTGGCCAGGGCCCTTGCCAACGGTTGGGCCCTGCGCATTGAAGGAGGTGATTATGTGGTTGAAGATACAGAAAACCGGAAGAAGATAAGACCGGAGAATTATTATCGGGTCGGCCGAAAAAGTAGGAAAAAATACCAAAAATAAAAACACGTTACCGATAAGGTGTTGAGTTCGTACATAGAGAGGAATATTAAATTCTAATGCATAAGGAGGTCATTATGCCTGCACAAAATGGAACCGGTCCGGAAGGAAGTGGACCAAGAAGTGGTAAAGGTATGGGAAGGTGTGGAGCCGGAGCCGGTAAAAACAGCGTCGGGGGTTGTGCTATATCGACCCATGGTTCCGGCGGTGGTTGCCGTCGTCGGGGCGGTGGAAATAGATTGGGAAGAGGGAAAAACAATGGCGGTATGAATCGTGGCCGCCAGGGTAACAGATAACGGCTGCCAGTTGCTTTGAATCGGGAGGAAAGGATTTGTCTCCTGACTGTAATTGCGATGGATAAAGATAAACCGTGCCACAGCGATATGAACAATCACGCAGGCCGCGAGCTTGACCTGTGCGCTTGAGGAAATGATAATTCGATAATGCTCGGGTGTGTATTTTTGCATCCCGAAGATGTTTCCCGTTGACAAGGGTGGTAACTATAACTATTATTTTGCTCGCTTGAGCAAAACCAGAAGGGCGATTCATGGCCAGGCCAAAAAAATGCAGACAGGTTTCGAAGCTGCCCCGGGCGCTCTATTACAAACCCAGAGGCATCCCCATGCGGGATTTGACCGAAGTGTATTTGCCCGTTGAAGGCGCCGAAGCCCTGCGTCTGGTCGATTCCGAGGGACTTGATCAACAAAGCGCCGCCGAACAGATGGGCATCTCCCGTCATACCCTGGGCCGGATACTTGCCCGGGCAAGACAGGTCGTTGCCCGGGCCATCACCGAGGGGATGGCCATTCGTATCGAGGGCGGAGATTTTATTATGAAGGGTCAGGGGCACGATGGGAAGATTGTCGTAACTTCTGAAAAGAATATGATGAATAGGGGAAGGGGACAAATGAAAAAAATTGCTGTCTCCAGTGAGGGACCGGTTCTTGATGATCAGGTGGATCCGCGCTTTGGCCGCGCGGGTGGCTTTTTGATCGTTGATCCGGAAACCATGGAATGTGAATATATCGAAAACGGAGCCGGTCAGGTCGCCAGCCAGGGAGCCGGTATCCAGGCTGCCGAAATTGTTGCCCGGGCAGGTGCCGGGGTGGTTCTCAGCGGTTATGTGGGGCCCAAGGCCTTCTCGGCACTGACAGGCGCAGGGATTAAAGTAGGTCAGGACTGCGACAATATGACCGTTCGTGAGGCCGTTGAAAAATATACCAGGGGTGAAATAGCCCTTGCCGAGCAACCGGATGGCGGGGCAGGGTCTTGATCAGCCGGTCGTATGAACTGCAGCGGTCCTGAGTGATTGTTGCATATGAGGGGAGGTCGATGAAGATAACTGTTGCCAGCGGCAAGGGTGGGACCGGGAAAACAACGGTCACCGCCTCGCTTGCCGCTGTCTGGGACAGACCGCTCTTGGCAGTGGATCTCGATGTGGAAGAACCTAATCTGCATCTTTTTCTGCAGCCGGAAATATCCACCGATGCGGAGAAAGCCTGGATGGAGATCCCTGTACTGGATGCTGAAAAATGCACCCTTTGCGGGGATTGCGTGAAACTGTGCCAGTTCAAGGCCATTTCCCTGATGATCTCCACCTTGACCCTGTATCCTGATATGTGTCATGGCTGCGGCGGCTGTATGGCAATTTGCAGCGAAGGCGCATTGGGGAAGGGACAACGGGAGCTGGGAACAATCCATCAGGGAAGGGTGGGCAAGACCCGGTTCCTTTCCGGGACCCTGCGGATCGGCGAGGCAATGAGTCCGCCGCTTATGGAGGCGGTCAAGAAAAAGATGGATGATATCCTTGAGCTGGAGGGTCGGGATGCGGTTATCGACGCGCCGCCGGGCGTGAGTTGTCCAGCCCTGTGTGCGGTCATGGACAGCGATGTGATTGTCCTGGTTGCCGATGCCACTCCCTTTGGCTTGCATGATTTCAAGCTTGCCTGGGAGTCTTTTTCTTCCCTGGCCAAACCCATGGGGGTGGTGATTAACAGGGCGGGAATGGGAACCCGGGAAATTTACACCTTCTGCCGGGAGAACGCAATTCCCATTCTGGCGGAGATTCCCTTTGATCGGAAGATCGCCGAAGCCTACTCGCAGGGTCGTATCATTGCCAACGTATCCTCGGAACTAGCCACGGTTTTTTCTTCTTTGCAGAAAAATATTCGCGCCCTGGCTGCCGGAGACACAAGGGAGGTGGGAGATGCGTGAAATTCTTGTGTTAAGCGGCAAAGGGGGCACCGGAAAAACTTCCATAACCGCCGCATTTGCCCATGTTTCCGGGGATAAAATCATCTGTGACCTGGACGTTGATACCCCGGATCTTCATCTTTTGCTGCAGCCGACCCATGAACGGGAAGTACAGTTTTATGCCGGCAACGAGGCGCGGATCAATCAGGCCGGATGCATTGGTTGTGGCCTTTGTGAGGAGATGTGCAGATATAATGCCATCCATCATGATGGTTTGGATGTGTTTACCGTTGATCCGATTCGCTGCGAGGGGTGTAAGGTTTGTGTCACGTTTTGTCCTGAGGAGATCATCAGCTTCCCGGAAAAACACTGTGGCCGCTGGTATGTATCGACAACGCGCTTCGGTACCATGGTTCATGCCCAACTTTTTCCCGGTGAAGAAAATTCGGGTCGGCTGGTGGCATTATTGAAGCAGGAGGCAAAAAAACTGGCCAAGGAAAAACAGATAGATTGCATTCTCAGCGATGGCGTGCCCGGAGTCGGCTGTCCGGTGATCAGTTCTCTTTCCGGCGCAGATTTTGTCGTTATCGTGACAGAACCCACACCTTCAGGAAGGCATGATCTCGAACGGGTGGCCGGGCTCTGTCGTCATTTTCGCACCCGGGCCGGTATTATTATCAACAAGTTTGATTTAAATGATGAGCAAAGCAGCCACATAGAGAAATATTGCCGTGACAACGGATATCCTCTTTTGGCGAAACTGCCTCATGATGCCCTGGTTACCGAGGCCATGGTCAAAGGGCGGGCGGTGACCGAATGCGGGGAGAGTCAAATCGGCCTGGATATACGGGGCGCATGGGAAAAAATAGAAAAGCTTACCCGATGAGCGGGCCTGCATAAGATGGAAGGCCCTCATGAAAACATGGAACAAGAGGAGAAAGACATGATTATTGGTATTCCTTCAACACAACCCGGTGGTCTGGATGCCAGGTTCGGCGCCCATTTTGGCCACTGCGACCTGTACACGCTTGTTGAGGCGGAGAATGGTGAAATTAAAGAGGTGCGAACCTTGCCCAATGTTCCCCATCAGCAGGGAGGGTGCCTTGCTCCGGTTCAGCATCTTGCCGATAACGGCGTTGATGTACTGCTGGCCGGAGGAATGGGGATGCGGCCGCTCATGGGATTTAACCAAAAGGGAATCGATGTCTATTTTGCGGCCAATGCGCCTACGGTCGGGGTGGCAGTCAGGGCCTTCCTGGCCGGCAATCTGCAGAAGTTTACCCAGGACCTTACCTGTGGTGGCGGCGGTCAACCGATAGCCGGATAAATCGGCATGGCTGGACCATATTTTCAGGTCACAGCCAAAACGAATGCTGAAACGGTCTGGAAGAGTGTGGTTTTGCAGGCCGTTTTCGGATATACCACTTCCTACTTTACCATGAAAAAAAACATTGTCCTGTTTACACCATCCCTGAATCCCGCCTCTGGTTTTATTACCACTCTTTCCGATGATGAGGATGTCCGGGTGACAACGGTTGCAACGGCAGAGGAGATGTTGCGTCTGGTCCGGGAGGAAAGCCCGGCCCTTGTCGTTCTGGAGGAGGGGGCTGACGCGCGCAAGGCTTTCGATCTTGTGATTGACATCCTGTCCATCAATGCCATGGTCAACACGATTATGATTACCGCCATGGATCCGGAATCCTGGCATGAAAAAAGCGAAGGATTGGGGATGCTGGAGCCGTTACCCGTCCCACCTTCTGCTACCGATGCCAGAAAATTGCTTGCAACCCTTGGCAGGCTGGGAGTTTTCACGTAGAACAATTGCTGGCCACGGAAGTGTCATGGCGGTATCTTTCCTTTTATCAGGGGAGCCACTTGCACTTTTTTCCTGCTGTATTATATATATCAGTAACATATGCACAATAGAAAGATGCCGGTTGCTGCCGCAACTGACTGACATAGACTTTGAGGTCCAGGGGACGGCAGGGGAACAGAGTGTTTCCCCTTTTTGCCGTCTTTGCAGTTATTCATTGTTCTCATGGAGGTGGGAAGATGCTGAAACGTTGGAAAGTCGGGTTGTTTGTCATGGTGATGTCCGGAATCTTTGCTGTCAGTGCATGGGCGGTACCAACCAGGTTGACCGTCAGAGCCCTTGCCCATGATGCCAAGTTCATCGGCTCGGTCGTCGGTGGATTGAAGGTCATTGTCAAGGATTATTACACCGGCCAGGAACTGGCCAGTGGCATGATCATGGGCGGCACCGGCAACACCAAGTTGCTGATGAAGGAACCGGTAACCCGGGCAACGGTCAGGTCCGAAGGTAAGGGAACCGCCAAGGCTGTCTTTGAGTTTGATATAAAAAACCCCCTCAAGCTGCTGGTCGAGGTTGTAGGCCCCATGGGGGCAGAGGCCAATATTCATAAAGAGGCCAAGACAACCTGGTTGCTGCCCGGGCAGGACATCAGCGGCGACGGGCTTCTCTTTGAGTTGACCGGCCTTATCGTTCATCCCCATAATCCCGAGGCCCATGAATTTTTCACCCTGGGTTCCACTCTTCCCATCAGTGCAGTGGTCACGCCCATGTGCGGCTGTCCAATCAAGGCAAACTTCCCGCTCTGGAATGCCGATGATTACACGGTAACCGCCTATATTTTCAAGGGTGGTAAAAAAATAGCCGAGTTGCCGCTCAAGTATGCCGGCAAGACAAGCAATTTCAGCTCTTCTTTCACCCCGAAAGAAAAAGGCGGCTACCGGGTCGTGTTTACAGCCCATGACAAGCGAAATAATCAGGGCGTAGGGATCAGCGGTTTTGTCGTTGTCCCACCGAAAAAATAATTTACCCTCCCTTTTGGACAGTTGTGACCCTGCCGTTTTTTATAGCGGCAGGGTCACATTTGTTTTCTGTTGGTTCCGATTTTTTTTTGAGATTGTTTCATCTCTTCACATTCATTTCTGAATCTCTTACTCTTTTTTGTTGCTCATAGCCCTGCCGTTGGCGATCCCCGTGAATTAACTATTTCATTTGAAAACAGCATCCTGTCATCAGGATAGCGTTTTTTGTCCCTATACGGGCCAGTCAGATAATTCTGGCGATTCCGGATTTTCCCCACTTTGCACCCCGCAGTTTTTTTTCTTTTTTTCGTGACCAGAAATCTTGTGTCGTTTTCGTGTTGTATTTCCTTTTATAACCAATTGTTATCTTCAGTTCTTCTCTTATGGTTACCAATTGCTGAACTTGGCAACTTTTTGGCAAATGCCCTTCATGTAGTGCTCTTTCTCTTTTGTTATCCCATATATTGTGGCTTGCCCGCCGCTGTCGTTAATGCGCAACAGGCTGTTTCTCCGGCTGTTTTTCCTTGACACATGGGGTGGGGGTGCGATAGAACAACAGATAGGTGGGGTAAAGTGGGTAGTAATGGTTAAGAGTGTTGCAAGAACCCTTTTGGCGGTACACTGGTGAAACAACAGGTTTCCACATTACGATTTCGCGGTCGTTCGGAGCATTCTCTGGACGCCAAGGGACGGCTGAATATTCCAAGTCGCTTCCGCGAGGTCCTGCGGGAGGTGTACAGCGATACTTTGATGGTGACCAACTGGCAGAAAAGTCTGAAGGCCTTTCCTGTCGAGGAGTGGGAGAGATTGGAGGAAAAACTTATCCAGGATGGCCGTAATCAGCCCGGTATGGGGGACTTTGTCCGCTATGTCATTTCCGGAGTGACGGTTTGCACGCTTGACAAACAGGGAAGGATTCTACTGCCGCCCACCCTGCGCAGTGAATTCGGTATTGACAGGGAAGTCGTACTTAACGGCATGCTGGAGAATTTTGAAATCTGGAACAAGGCTGACTGGCAGCTTGAAACCCAGCGAACCCGCGAACGTTTTGTCGATTTCGACCAGAATCTCTCTGCCCTGGGCATTATGTAACATTATATGGGAGAAGCTGCGGAAGAACTCCATCTCCCTGTTATGCTCCAGGAGGTGCTTGCTTGCCTGCGACCCGAAAACGGGGGACAGTATGTGGATGCCACCCTTGGGCTTGGCGGCCACAGCGAGGCTGTTCTTCAGGCATCTGCTCCCTTTGGCAGGGTAATTGGCTTTGAGTGGGATAACGAGGCGGCAATGCTGGCCGGCAAACGGTTACAGTCGTTTGCAGACCGGATAACCATTATCCATGCCTCCTATGCCGATATGGCGGATGAACTGTCTGTTCTCGGGGTTAATTTTGTTGACGGCATACTGGCCGATCTTGGTGTTTCATCCCTGCAGCTCGATCGTGCCGAACGGGGGTTCAGTTTCAGCAAAGACGCGCCGGTGGATATGCGGATGAATCCCGAGGCGCCGGTTGACGCGGCCACCATCCTGGCAAGAGCCACGGAAAAGGAACTGGCTGATATTTTCTACCATTATGGAGAAGAGCGGCAGGCCCGGCGCATAGCCGCCCATCTCTGCAAGGTGCGCACAAACTCCCGGATACGGACAACCAGACAGCTGGCGGACCTGGTGGCAGAAGCCGTACCCCGTCGTTTTCATCCGGAAAAAATTCATGTGGCGACCAGGGTGTTTCAGGCACTGCGGATTGCCGTCAACCGGGAGCTGGACAACCTGGTCCGTCTGTTGACCGATGGACCTGATTTTTTACGGCCGGGATCAGTGTTGTGCATGATTACCTTCCATTCCCTGGAAGACCGGATCGTAAAACAGGCCTTTCGCCGGGACCGGCGGTTGCAAGCCGGAAAGCCCATCCACCCTACGGCAGAGGAAATTTCGGCCAATCCGCGGGCAAGAAGCGCCACCCTGCGCTGTGCAGTGAGAGTGTAAAACTTTAGAAGAGCCGGATTTACGAAATTTTCGACAGAGTCGAATCTACAGGAGGAATAAGCCATGATTATCAATGTGCAGACAGGCCAATATCGGAGTCGGGCCCTGCGCCCGGGACTACGGCGGCGGGTTGTTGCCCGGCGGACCAGGGAAATGTCACCCGAGTTGCGGCGGGCCGCAGGCATCACGCTTTGCGTCGGTCTGTTTGTTCTCCTTGCCGGCGGCTCGTTTTTTCACTGGATCAGTATAAAAGAATCCGGTCAGATCAGTCAGTTGCAGGTAGCCACCGCGGCCCTTGATTCCGCAAATATCGAGCTGCGGGCCAGAAAGGCGGGCCTGCTGGCACCAAAACATATTGAAGCTGTGGCGGCTGTGCGTTTTGGCCTCCACGCTCCGGTTGATGGTCAGTATCATCGTCTCTGATACCGGGGTATGTATACCGTTAGATCCAGACGAAAAAAACAAAGAAAGGTCCTGGTGGCTATCCTGGGACTCTCTATCCTTTTGTTGGCGGCAGCTGGTGTGGTTCTGTATCGATCCCCCCTCTCCCTCCAGGACATCAGCAGGCTTGTCCAGCTTGCCGCCGACAAATCCTCGCCATCTTCAGGCGGTAAGATTGGTGCTGGCGAGGTGTTGCGTGGTACCATCTATGATCGGAATTTTCACGAGTTGGCTGTTTCCTACCCCCTGTATTCACTCTATATCCACCCGGCAAAAAACAGTAACCATGCCCGGAGCGCAAGGCAGCTTGCCGATATTATCCATGTTCCGGCCGATGAACTTCAGCTTCGTTTTAAAACATCGGCCCGGGCCGTACTGCTTGCCGATGATCTGGACAAAGAGCAGGTAAGGGCTGTTGAGCATCTTCATCTTGACGGGATTTTCTGCAAACGCAGTGAAGTCCGTTATTATCCGGAAAACGAGGCAGCGGCGCATGTAATCGGCTATACCGGCAATGGTGTAGGGCTGTACGGAGCCGAGAAAAAATACGATTTTGCGCTGCAGCCGGGCGGGTATAAGGCTGAGGAACTGCCGGGGATAGATTTTTCCGGCAATACCATGCTTGGGGAAAAGGGAACGGACCTGATGTTGAGCCTGGATCTTTCCCTGCAAAAACGGGTGGATTACCACCTGCGCCGGATGTTGCGGCAGCTCCATGCGGCGCGGGGCGCGGCCCTTGTGCTTGAGCAGGCGTCGGGAAGGATTCTTGTCTCGTCGATTCAGCCTTCATTTAATCCCAATTATTTCTGGCGTACCGGGGATGCCGGCGGGCGAGACCTTTTGTTCAAGCCGTTTTTTTCGCGCCGGACATTGCATCCGATACTGGCCCGGGTTGCGGCAATTATTCATCAGGGTGAAGGGGACCAGCCCTTGCTGCCCATTACCATTGCCGCCCCGGATTTTGGTCTGGGCGCCAAAGAGTTTGCCGGGATTGAACAACAACTGCGCCTGGATGCTCCGGTTGAGGACAGCCTGGGCCGGGATGCCGGGCAAATTACTGATTCCGGGGATGGGCGAAATAAAAAGCAGTTAAGTCTTATGCAGATTGGGGTTGACCTGGCATCCCTTGTCAACGGCGGCTGGCGGCACCAGCCCTCCTTCCTTGATTCTGTCTATGACGTGGAAACAGGACAACGTTTTACCAAAAGGCAGCAGGAAGAAGATGAGGTCCACGTTCTGTCACCAGCGCAGGGAGTACGCATCCGCCGGGATCTGGCGGCGCATTTTGGCACAGGCAAAAAAGGACGATCTCTTGTCTTCCATGCCGTGGACACACGTGTCGAAGATGCCGGCAGACTGAGCAGATATGTGCAGCACCAGCTCTTTGTCGGCATGATTCCCGGCAGGAAACCGGCCATGCTTCTTTTGGTGGCTATCGAACAGGATCAATTGAGGCCGTTTGCCAAAAAGGCGTACCGAAACAATATGCGTGCCGAGGGAACAGCCCTGTTGACAGACCTTTATGCTACGGGCGTGAAACAGCAGGTTGCCGTCCATCCCGCGGAAAAAGACAGGAAAAATTTTGCCCGTTTTCTCATTAGCCGCCGCCTTGATTACTCACCCATGCCGGTGGACCGGACAGCCGGCATCATGGAAATGCCAGGGCTTGTCGGCCTGAGTTTACGCAAGGCCCTGCGCCGGCTCAACGGTCGCAAGCTCAGGATCATTGTTGAAGGGTCAGGGAAGATTGTGGCCCAGTCACCTGCTGCCGGTGTCCGTCTGCAGGGGGTGAAACAATGTAAATTGACGTTGAAGTCAACCATCTGAACAGTGATGCGGTTTTTCGAGCTGACAAATATTCTGGCCGCCTCCTCCGGAAGGGAGCTGCCGCCGGAAACCGTGATCACGGCAATAACCGCGGATTCCCGCCAGGCCGGACCAGGTACGGTCTTTGTGGCACTGAAAGGGGCATGTTGTGACGGCCATGACTACATGGAGGAGGCAGTTGGCCGGGGCTGTCTGGCCGTGGTTGCCGAAGCCCGGCCATCCATCGATCTTGGAGTACCCTGTTTTAAGGTGGCGGACACCCATCTGGCCCTTGGCCGGCTGGCCTGCGCATTGTACGGGTATCCGGCCGCTGCCATGAAACTGATCGCCCTGACCGGTACCAACGGCAAGACTACAACTTCGTGGTTGCTGGAAGGCATTCTCAAACAGGCCGGATATCGGCCAGGGGTCATCGGTACGGTCAACTACCGCTATATGCGGCCAGACGCCACCGAAGTTGTCAGGCCCGCGCCTTTAACCACGCCCGACCCGCTCCAGTTGCAGGCGCTGCTGCGGGAAATGGCGGATGAAGGAGTCAGTCATGTTGTTATCGAGGCATCCTCCCATGCCCTGGCCCAGGACCGGCTGGCCGGAATAGACTTTGACGTGGCGGTATTTACCAATTTGACCAGGGATCATCTGGATTATCACCGGGACATGGAAGACTATTTTGCCGCCAAGAAAAAACTCTTTACCTGCAATATGAAACCATTGGCAGCCGCCGTGATCGTAACCGATACCGGGGAAGCGGAAGGATATGGCCGGCGGCTGGCAGGGGAGGTGGAGCTTGAGACCGTTCTGGAAGTTGGCTTTGATAAAAAATGTCAGGTCAGGGCCGATGATCTCCGCCAGGGTATTGATGGCATGGCCTGGTCATTGATAATTGATAAAGAACAGTACCCTGTACGTTCCAGCTTGACCGGACACCATAACGTCCTCAATATGCTGGCCGCCGCGGGCGCCGCCCATGCCCTGTCCATTTCCGGGGAGACAATTGCCACCGGCCTGTTGGCGGTTGGCCAGGTCCCCGGCCGGCTGGAACGGGTGACCCTGCCGGGATTGGATGGCAACAGGTGTCCGGCGGTTTTTGTTGATTACGCCCATACCCCGGATGGTCTTGCCAATGTCCTTGCGACCATGAAATCCATGACCAGTGGCAGGTTGATCTGTGTCTTTGGCTGCGGTGGCGACCGTGATGCCGGTAAAAGGGCGTCCATGGGCAGGATTGCAGCCAAAATGAGTGATCTGGTCATCCTCACCTCTGATAATCCGAGGACCGAAGATCCGGAAGCGATCCTTGCCCAGGCAGCGGCCGGGGTGCGGGATGGCGGTAAAGTTGAGCGCTCCCTGGCGGAGATGTTTGCCGGTGACAAGGCGCAAAACGGTTTTTGCATCATTGCCGACCGTGCCCGGGCCATTCGCCAGGCATGTGCGCTGGCCAGGCCCGAGGATGTGGTTCTCATCGCCGGCAAGGGCCATGAACAGTACCAGATCCTGGGCCGGAAAAAGATATTTTTTGACGACCGCATGCAGGCCAAAAACGGTCTGGCCGCCTGGACGGTTCGGCATCTGGTGGCCGCGACCGGGGGGAGGTGCATTCATGGCGCGGGTCAGCCGGTGCGGATGTTGGGCGCCATTTCCACAGACACCAGGACCATGCAGCCTGGTGACGTGTTCCTGGCCCTGAAGGGGGATAATTTTGACGGCCATGCCTTTGTCGATCAGGCCGTTGCCGGTGGCGCCGGGGCCCTTATCGTTGCCGATGAAGTGCAGCTTGAGGAATCACTGCCCCCGGTCATCCGGGTGGAGGATACCTTACGGGCCCTTGGCGACCTGGCCGGCTATCGCCGCCGGTTGTTCGGGGATGAGGTCACGGTCATCGGCCTGACCGGCAGCTCCGGAAAAACAACTCTCAAGGAGATGACCGCTGCCATTTGCAGCCGGTTTTACGAGACGGGAGAGCCTGCTCCCCGTGCCGTATTGAAGACACAAGGAAATTTTAACAACCTGATCGGTCTGCCGTTGACCCTGTTACGGCTTGGGGCCGAGCATAGAATCGCGATCCTGGAAATGGGGATGAACCAGCCGGGTGAAATTGCACGACTGACGGAAATAGCAGCTCCGGATATCGGCTGCATCAATAATATCCAGGAGGCGCATCTACAGGGTCTTGGCACCATCGAGGGTGTTGCCGCGGCCAAGGGAGAATTGTTTCAGGGCATGGATCGGGACGGTATTCTGGTGGTCAATTATGATGATCCCCTTGTGGTCAGGCAGGCCCGCCGCCATAAGGGAAGAGGGATAGGATATGCGGTAACTCCGGCCGGTCGCAGGCGTAAACCAGAGGTCAGGGTCACCAGGGTAACAGGACTGGGTGAAAAGGGGAGCCGGATAACCCTGCATGTGGGAGGCTGGAAAAAACGTTTTCTTTTCCCGGCCCCTGGAGAACATAATGTTGCCAATGGTGCTGCCGCTGCCGCCATCGCCCATGCCGCCGGGATCGATCCCGAGTGCATTGTTGCCGGGCTGGCCGGTTTTTCCACCATTGATAAACGAATGGAATGTGTCCGGGTGCCGGGTGGATTGCGGGTGGTCAATGACAGTTATAATGCCAATCCCTCGTCCATGGCCGCCGCCTTGAAGACCATGGCCGGCTTTAGCCCCGGCAGCCGGAAAATAGCGGCCCTTGGCGACATGCTCGAGCTCGGTCACGGCTCGGGAGAGGCACACAGGCGCATTGGCCGGCTGGCGGCTGAACTTGGCTATGACCTGCTGGCGGTGACCGGTGAGTATCGGCAGGATGTTGTCACCGGCGCCAGGGAGGCCGGCATGGCCAGGGAGCAGGTCATGGGTTTTGTCGATACCGTTGCCATGGCCGACTGGCTGTATCATCTGATGATCAGCGGCCGCCTCGGCGAAGATGACTGGCTGCTTATCAAGGGCTCGCGCGGGATGCGGATGGAGCGGCTGCTCCAGGAGCTGCAGAACCGGTTTGATCCTTCCAGGACAGGGGAATAGCCAATGCTCTACCATTTTCTCTATCCCCTGCATATCCAGATCAGCTGGCTCAATGTTTTCCGCTATATCACCTTTCGCTCCATCGGCGCTGCGGTGACGGCCTTTCTTGTTCTCTGGTGCTTCGGGCCGATGTTTATCCGCTGGCTCAAGCGGCGGCAGATCGGCCAGGTGGTCCGTGACGACGGTCCCGAGACCCATTTCAGCAAGCAGGGAGTCCCGACCATGGGCGGGCTGCTCATCCTGGGCGGCATTGTCGTGTCGACCCTGATCTGGGGGAATCTCTCCTCGGGCCTGGTCTGGCTGCTTCTGGGTATCAGTCTGTTTTTTGGCGGTATCGGGGCCGTAGATGATATGAAGAAGATCAGCAAGGGCAACAGCCGTGGCGTTTCGGCGCGCGGGAAACTGCTGCTGCAGGTCATCGGCGCCTCCATGGTCGGTCTTTATCTCCTGCTGCATCCGGAGTATGACGGCAATCTGGCCATCCCCTTTTTCAAGGGTTTTCATCCTGATCTCGGCTGGTGGTATGTCCCCTTTGCCGTTGTCGTCATTGTCGGGGCCTCCAATGCGGTCAACCTCACCGACGGTCTGGACGGCCTGGCCGTGGGGCCGGTCATGATCAGCGGCACGGTCTATCTGATCTTTTCCTATGCCGCCGGCAATGCCATTATCGCCCGCTACCTGCAGATACCCTTTGTGCCGGGAGCGGGAGAGGTGGCGGTTTTCTGCGGCGCCCTGGTGGGCGCCTGCCTGGGGTTTCTCTGGTTTAATGCCTATCCGGCGGAAATTTTCATGGGTGATGTGGGTTCCCTTGCCCTTGGCGGTATTCTGGGCGCGGTATCCATTATCACCAAGCAGGAGATTCTGCTCTCCATTGTTGGCGGCATCTTTGTCATGGAGGCTGTTTCGGTTATCCTCCAGGTCGGATTTTTCAAGATGAGCGGTGGCCGCCGTATTTTTCTGATGGCGCCGATTCATCACCATTTCGAGAAAAAGGGCTGGCCGGAACCCAAGGTGGTGGTCAGATTCTGGATTATCTCCATCATCCTTGGCCTGCTGGCGCTGGCAACTCTGAAATTGCGCTGACCATGGAACTTGCAGGTATCCAAAAGGCGGTGGTGGTTGGCCTGGGAGTGTCAGGGATGGCTGCGGTCCGGTTTTTCCGGGACCGGGGAATCGAGGTGGCTGTGTCCGAACATCGTCCCCTTTCCGCCCTTGCCGGTGAAGAACGGGCCATGCTCAGGGAGCTTGCGCATGAGACCGGAGGCCACAGCGAGCAGTTTGTTCTTCAGGGCGATTGTATTGTCCCGAGTCCCGGTGTGCCGCTTGATCTGCCGGTTCTGGCGGCTGCCCGAAGAACCGGAATTCCGATAGTGGGGGAACTGGCCCTTGCCGCCGGCATGTTTTCCGTGCCGGTGATTGGCGTTACCGGCTCAAACGGTAAGACCACGGTCACAAGTCTGATCGGAACCTTGCTGCGCTCCTGCGGCTATCGCCCCTTTGTCGGCGGTAACATTGGCAATCCCCTGTTGTCGGCGCTTACCCGGAGGGATGAGTATGATGTCCTGGTCCTTGAACTGTCAAGTTTTCAACTTGATCTGGCCGGGGAATTCAGGCCCGACATTGGGCTGCTGCTCAACCTGACCCCGGACCATCTGGACCGGCACGGCACCATGGAGGCCTATATTCGGGCGAAAATGAAGTTGTTCAGACACCAGGGGGTGCAGGATTACGCTATCTTGGGCGGTGATGATCCGCAGGCCTTACGCCAGGCTGAAAATATGCGGGCATCGGTGGCGACCTTTGGCCAGGGAGACCGGCACCAGGCCCGCATAGTTGGCGATGAAATATACGTTGATCTGCCCGGCCGGGGAAGCGGTTGGTTTTCCCTCTCGGGAACAGGGCTTGCTTCGCCGGTGAATCGGCTCAATGCCGCGGCAGCAATTTTGGCCGTGATCGCTCTTGGTGCAAAAGAGCGGTGCGTTGCTGACGGATTACAGGCCTTTGTGCCGGTTGAGCACCGCATGACCAGGGTGGCGGAAATCCAGGGCGTTGCTTTTATCAATGATTCCAAGGCAACCAATGTCGGCGCCCTGGCAGCGGCCCTGAAAAGCTGCCCTCCGGGCGTGATATTGATTGCCGGAGGACGTGATAAACAGGGAGATTTTTCCGGGCTGCGGCAACTTGTCCGGGAACGGGTGACCCACATGCTCTGTATCGGCGAGGCGGCCGGTATGCTGGAGGAGGTCTTTGGCGGCTGGACCCGGATTGAGAGGGTCGCGGACATGCAGACTGCGGTTAGCCGGGGAGCGGCGCTGGCGGAACCGGGACAGACCGTATTGCTGGCGCCGGGCTGTGCAAGTTTTGATATGTTTGCCGATTATAAACAACGGGGACGGGTTTTCACCGAGGCGGTACACGCCCTGATGGATATGGAAAATACAGAATATACTGAAAAATCGAATTGATCCATAGAAGATGACCGGAGAGGAACAATGACCAAGATTTGTTGTGTCTGTCAGCGGGTGGAGAATGGCAGTCATTGGAAAGAGGAATATGAATTTGCCGAAAATGAACGGGTGACACACGGCTATTGCCCCCTGTGCTTTGATGTAATCATGGCCGAGCTGATGGAATCCATGGACGGGTTGTCCCCTGAAGGATGTGGGGTCCATTGCGCCGGCCAGGAGAAGGAACAACATAATTTATGCGTCTGATTATTACCGGCGGCGGCACAGGAGGTCATCTCTTTCCGGCCCTGGCAGTGGCCGAGGGAATCAGGGAAAGGGAGCCGGACAGTGAGATTATGTTTATCGGCGCTGGCCGCCGGATTGACAATCAGGTGCTGGCTGAAAAAGGTTTTGAGCGCCGGGTCATCAGCTTTTCCGGGATCAAGGGCCTTGGCATGTCCGGTTTTCTCCATGCCGCTTCCAGGTTGCTGCCGGCAACAGCACAGTCGTTTTTTCACATTCGTGCTTTCAGGCCTGATCTCGTCTTTGGCGTTGGTGGATACGTGACCGGGCCGGTATTGACGGCAGCGAAAATATTACGGATACCGATATGCATCCATGAACAGAATTCAGTGCCGGGGCTGGCAAACCGGCTTGCCGGCAGGCTGGCGGAC
>JALVAI010000433.1 GCA_027011235.1 Desulfobulbaceae bacterium | reverse complement strand
TTTCAGGCAAGATCCTTGTCCCTGTGAAAAATCCCGCGCCCGGGGACATTATTGTGTTCAAGTTTCCCAAAAACCCCAGGCTTGATTACATCAAAAGGGTGATCGCGGTTGCCGGGGACACCGTAATGATCAGAAATAAAAAGATTTTTGTCAACGGACGTCCTCTGGCCGATACGCACGGCGTGTACACTGACCCAAGAATTTTGCCTGGTGACGTGAGTCCGCGCGACAATTTCGGCCCGGTCAAGGTTCCTCCACACCATATCTTTGTCATGGGCGATAACCGCGATAATTCCTACGATGGCCGGTTCTGGGGTTTTGTCGACCTCAATGCGGTACGCGGCAAGGCATTTATAATTTACTGGTCCTGGGATGTGCGCAAACCTCTGCTCTCCATTGACCGGTTCACCTCAATTCGCTGGAACAGGATCGGGCATCTTGTTCATTAAATGGAACGGGATATGACGACCGGATATTTTTTCCCCCACCGCCACATTCTGGGTATTGATCAATTATCCGTGGATGATATTCGTCATATTTTATCCACCGCTGAATCGTTTAAGGAAATATCATCCCGCCCCATCAAGAAAGTCCCGACCCTGCGCGGTAATACGATTATCAATCTTTTCTTCGAACCCTCCACTCGGACACGTCTTTCCTTCGAGGTTGCCGCCAAGCGGATGAGTGCCGATACCTTCAGCATATCCGCCTCCACCAGCAGCACCACCAAGGGGGAGACACTCATTGATACGGCCCGCAACATTTCGGCAATGAATCCGGACACGATTATCATCCGGCATTCCTTTTCCGGGGCCCCGCACATGTTGACCAGGTATGTCGATGCCTCGATCATCAACGCCGGTGACGGTACCCATGAGCATCCCTCCCAGGGACTGCTTGATATGATGACGGTACGGGAACACAAGGGTCGTCTTGACGGGCTGAAAATCGCAATTATCGGTGATATCCTCCACAGCCGGGTGGCCCATTCCGATATCCTCGGTTTTACGAAAATGGGTTCCGAAGTTTTTGTCTACGGGCCATCCACTTTGATGCCCAGGGCCCTTGACCGATTGGGAGCCAGGGTCTGCACAAGCCTTTCCGAAGCTGTGGCCGATGCCGATGTGGTGATGACGCTGCGGATTCAAAAGGAACGGCAAAATGATCCACTTCTTCCATCATTTCGGGAATATGCCAGACAATTCGGGGTGACACGTGATGTTGTGGCCCTGGCCAGAGACGATGCCCTGGTAATGCATCCCGGCCCGATAAACAGGGGGATAGAGCTGATGCCCGATGTGGCCGATTCAGGCCGATCCGTTATTCTCGACCAGGTGACCAACGGGGTCGCCGTCCGCATGGCCCTGCTTTATCTTGTCATGGGCAATGCCCCGGTGACCGGTTGACTCTTTTAGTGAGGTATCATGTCTTCGAGCTATCTGATAAAAAACGGGCGTATCATTGATCCGAAAAACTCCCGTGATGAGGTCG
This sequence comes from Desulfobulbaceae bacterium, assembly GCA_027011235.1. GTDB lineage: Bacteria > Desulfobacterota > Desulfobulbia > Desulfobulbales > Desulfobulbaceae > DRLX01. Next base: position 96 of record JALVAI010000433.1, on the reverse strand, counting down.
CCGACCTGGCGGTTCGGGACGGGCGCCTGGCCAATGCCGCAGAGGTGATACCGGGAGAGGCTGTTGAGATTGATGCTCGCGGCTGCTGGGTGGTGC
>JALVAI010000432.1 GCA_027011235.1 Desulfobulbaceae bacterium | reverse complement strand
GGTTTACATTGCATATACCCGCCATACAGCCATAAACGAGGAAAACAGATGCTGGAAAAATTGTTTCTACCGCAATCGGTTGCCGTTATCGGGGCCTCAAAAAAACCAGGTAAGGTCGGGCATGATATTCTTAAGAACCTGGTCACCTGCGGGTTTGAGGGGGAAATTATTCCGGTCAATCCGTCCGGGGGTGAATTGCTGGGGCTTAAGGTCTATCCCTCATTACGTGATTACGAGGGAACTGTTGATCAGGTGATCATTGTGGTGCCGGGAAAATATGTGTGTGATGCGGCCCGCGATGCTGTTGCCAAAAAGGCAGGATCCGTCATCGTTATCAGTGCCGGTTTTAAGGAAACCGGGGAAGAGGGCCGGCAAAGAGAAATGGAACTCGCTGATATCTGCCGCAGCGGCGGGGCCAGACTGCTTGGCCCCAACTGTCTGGGCCTGATCAATACGGAAAATAATCTCAACGCCTCTTTTGCCGGAGGCGGGATGCCGGAATCAGGCGGCATTGCGGTGTTCTCCCAGTCCGGCGCCCTCTGTACCGCCATGCTCGATATGGCCAAGGGGCGCCATCTCGGCCTTTCCAAGCTTATTTCCATCGGCAACAAGGCCGATATATCCGAGGTCGATCTGCTCCAATCTCTGGCAGGCGATGAATCAACAAAGGTCATTGTCGGCTATCTTGAAGATATCAGTTCCGGAGACAGGTTTATCAAGGCGGCGGAAGAGGCAAGCAACGTCAAGCCGGTGGTTATCCTGAAATCGGGAACCACGAAGGCGGGTCAAAAGGCGGCGGCCAGCCATACCGGTGTGCTGGCCGGGGCGGAAACAGCCTACGGCGCCGCCTTCAAGCGGTCCGGGGTCTGCCGGGCCGATACCTTTGACGCCCTGTTTGATTATGCCACTGCCCTGTCCATGCAGCCGCCGCCCAAGGGTGACCGTATTCTCATTATCACCAATGCCGGCGGCCCCGGGACCATGGCAGCGGATGCGGTTGAAAAGGCGGGCCTGCGGGTGGCGGAACTGGACCGAAATATCACCACGGCCCTGCGCGCAAAACTGCCTGCCGCCGCCTCGGTGGGCAATCCCATCGATGTGCTTGGCGATGCTGACCCGGAACGCTATGTCGAGGCCTTGAAGGCTGCCCAGCAGGATACGGAAGTGGATGGCATCCTGGTCCTGTTGACCCCCCAGGCCATGACCAGACCCGCAGAAACAGCCCGCGCCATTGCCGCCAACCTGGACCACTCCAAACCGGTGCTGGCCTCATTTATGGGAGGAGCGGATGTGCTGCCCGGCAGGCGTGAGCTCGCCGCTGCCGGTCTGCCCGACTATGAATCACCTGAACGGGCCGTGGCCGCGCTCCGGGCCATGCACCAGTATGGTGTCTGGAAACGGCGGCCGCCCCGCCTGGTCACCAGGTTTCCCGTTAACAGGCGCCGGGTGGAGCGGATTATCACCCGCCGCCGGCGCACGGGCCGGCTCCAGATCGGAGAGGTCAAGGCCAAGGACATCCTCAAGGCCTATGGTTTTCATATCCTGCCCGGCCATCTTGCCATTGATGCGCAGGAGGCGGCTGAGGTTGCCCGTTTCA
>JALVAI010000431.1 GCA_027011235.1 Desulfobulbaceae bacterium | reverse complement strand
AAAAAATGAATTCCGGCGATGACGAAAGAGTTGTCCGCAAACAGCCTGGCAGTCCATCAGTTATTGAGTTCTTCCAACTCCGGAGCAAGCGCTTTCGGAGCATCTTCTGCCGGCACAGTTTCTTCAACAGCCGCTGTTCCGATTTTCTCCTGTTTCGGCCGCAGGACAGGCTTTCCAGGCCTGAAACTTATCCGCCGATGGGGAACAACCGGCGCCGGTACTCCCGGGCTGCTCCTGGGAAATGGGGATTCCCTTCGTTCCAGTCCGGCAGAGGGTGGTTGCGGCATAAAGCCCCCCAGGGCGCCTTCATGGTCACCGCCCTTGCGCTCCTTGATGAGCAGAAACTGTTTTCTGCCGTTAAACTCAAGAATCACCTTACCCCGTTCAATGGCGGTTATCAATGCCCCCTGGACGGCATCGCCGACCTGATAAAGGTCCTGTTTCTTCTCCTTTTCATCAACAATAATCGCCCGAGCGTCCCGTTCATCACCACTGATGGTTCCCAAAAGAACCAGCTTAAGGGTTGTTTCCTTTGGCTCTTCCTTAATTTCAGGGACGGCTGTCTGCTTTGCCCCGGCCTCCTGGACCAGAACCGCCCCAAAGATATTCCGGTCAACAATGACGCTGAAATCATTCCCCTGCGCCGGCAGAGCTGGAGATTTTTTCACCTGCTTGTGACCGGAATCAGGAGAGACGACAGCCTGCTTTGCCACCGTCGCAGAGGTGGCGAGCAGCCGCTTTTCCAGGCGGGCGTAATAGAGGTGAACACCCGCATACACGAGGACAAAGAGCATGACAAGTGTTATGGCATGACGGATCACCCCTACCTCCTCCTGCCCTGGAGACGACTTACCGCCTCTGACAAACCATTTGCAAAATGAATGCCCGGTTCAGCTGCGGTGCCGCTGAGGGTAAAGGGCAGGCTGCCGTCCTTGAGAAAGGACCGAATTATCCCGGCCATTCTGGTATTACCGCCGGAAAACAGTTCCGACCGGGGTGTCAGCCTGCCGGTAAACTGCAAGCGAAAATCGGCTATCCTGTCAGCCGGTTCAACCCGGCCGCTGAAGGTAGCTGTCAGTTTTGGCGACACAAATTTCCCCTGTTCAATGGTCCACTGCCCTTTACCGTAGGCAAACAGGGTTTCGATGGTCGAAAATGGCAGTGTCGTCAGCCCGAGAACCGGTTTTCTCAGAGGTACAGTACCGTCATGAATGATTACCTTGCCGGCCATTACCTGTTTTTCCGTGGTTCTGCGGCCGCCATGCCAGGAAAAACTGCCGTCCGCAACGCCGCTTATCTGGCGTTGAAGACTCTTGCGCAGGGCTGTCATCCGCTGGATCTGGAGACCGGAAAATTTTCCCCGGCAATCAAATTGTCGAAACCATGTGCCGGAAACAAGACTCCCCTCGGCAGTACCGCCGAACATTTGCATACGATACCTGATCAGCTTGTTCCTGCCGAAAAGTAGCATTGGGTCGGGAACCAGATCAAGTTCTCCGATCCTGAGCAATGGTACCTTGTCCCGCACCGGGGTAAGCGTTATACCGCTTATCTGCATACGCCCCGGCAATACGAGTTTCAAATTTTCAATATTCCAGGCATATCCCGATGTTTCGGCATTCAAGCGATGTTCCAGCCAGGTTTTCATTGTCCGGGCCGGAAATTTCCACCAGAGCAGACAAACCAACACCACCAGGGTATAGAGCAGATAACCAAGCGAAGACAACAACCAGCGCATCACAGCACCCCTCTGCCGCTTTTGTTGTTGCTCATCCATGACCATTCTCCCGGGTGATACTGATTACCTGGATCACCACATCAAGACTCTTCTCTATTTTTTTATTCTCCTGGATGGATATCCGTTTCACCGTCACAATATTCTCTGGTGATTCAATATATTTTAAAAAATCGACAAGCTGCTGAATTCCAATGGCCTGCAGCTTCATTTCCACCATGATCTGCCTTAGGTTCCCCTCACCGGTCATGGACGATGGCTTCATATAGGCGATATGGTCCTTGATTTTGCTCCGGGTCGCCATTTTTTCCAAAAAAGAAAACAGACTGAATCCTTTAGCCCTTGCTGCAAGCTGCTTCTCCAGGCTGTTGCTCTGCGCATGCAGTTGTCCATACTTTTGCTGCATGGCCTGCATTTCAACGAGCTGCCGCTCCCTGGTGGCGATAGCCCGAGTGAGCCGTTTGCGTTTATCAAGAAGGGGAAAGACGACGAACTGGACAAAGGCAAAAACCAGCAGTACAGCAGCTCCTGCCAACAGGGTTGTCTTGTCCCGTTTAGACAGTGCCATCAGGAGGCCTCGCCCAGGAGCAGACGGATTTCAAAACGAACCTTGCCCTTTTTCTTGTCCGCGGCAGCTGACACGATCTTGACCTCACCATAACGGGGAGAAGCGGCAAGTGTATTTTTTATCACATCCACATTGTTAAAGGCATCGGTAACTCCCTTGATCTGCACGCTTTCCCGGTCAATAACCAGCCGGGAGACATGAACGGTGACATCCTTGGGGATACGACTGGAAATATCGGCAAGGAGAGTAAGCGCTCGTTTTTCACCTGAAAACAGCGGCAATGCGACTTCCGCCCCCTGCACCTCCTTCAGCCTGGACTGCATCTGCAAATAGGGACGGTTTACCCTGGTCGCCCCCGGAAAAGTCTGTTTATAGAGATCGACCATTTGTTTGGGCAGCTTGGCGGCGCGAACATCAAGATTATGATATTCAGCCCATAACAGGGCTGAACCGACAAGAAGAACCAGGACGACACCGGCTGCAACAGCCGTTAAAGAGCGCCTGGAAAAAAGAGCGATCGGCCCTGGGGCAAACTCCCCCTTGAGGAAATTCAACCCGGTCCGTTTTTTCTGTTTTTTCAGGCCACTGACAGCAAAAAAAAGGGCCGGTCCATAGAGCCGGTTATTCCAGTTCCCCTGGACCGGTTCCGCAAGCCGCAGCCCGGACACCCCCTGCGTCGGCTCCCAGCTCAACGCCGGCAACGCAAGCTCATGGCCAAAAAAGGACTGCCAGGACCCGGCAACGGCAATACATCCCGAAAGTACCACCTGCCGCGGAGAATTGGCACCTTCCTCTCCTGCGCCCGCATAATAGAGAGAAGCACGAATGCGCTCACAGACCGCATGCATGTACTGCTCGGCTGTTTTACGATCAACGGTAAGGGCAATCTCTCCATTTCCGGCCGGGGGCGTGGTAAAAACCGGTTCCGGATAGGCTATTCTCCGCATAAAGACAACCTGTCCATCCGCCCACCAGGCCATGTGCAGGGCATGGGAACCAGCGTGGAGAAAGAGGATCGGCCCATCCTGAACCTGGTCAGCGGCCATGTATTGGTGTACCAGGAGCTCAAGGGAAACAGCAAGGGTTCGTACCGGGTACCCATTGTCCACCAGTAAGGGGAGAAAGGCCTCTAGCATCTCTTTTTCGACCGCGGCCACCAGTACCCTGCTTCCCTGCTCCTCCCTGCCGGTGATAACAAAATCAATGATCTGCTGGTCTACAGGGGTCAGCAGCTGTTCTTCAAGCTCCAGCGGCAGGACCTGGGCCAACTTTTTCCGGTCGGTAAAGGGAAGGGTCAGGTTGCGAAAACTCAGCGCGGAAAGTGGCAGCCCGATGACACAGCCGTCAACACTGGCATCAAGGCGGGCAAGCAGGTCTGTCACACCGCTTGACAGCCCGTCGTAATCATCGATCATTAACGATGCACAGGCAAGGACAAGCAACTCCGGCCCGCGTTGTTCAACGACAACGGCGCAGAGCAGATCTTCCTGTATATCAAGGCCGAGAATTCGTTTTGCCATTTTTTATTTTACGATGCCATAAGCAAATATCACGGCTGAAACCGTTCCTGCAAGGTACGGCTTACGAGTAAAGCCATGGGTAACAGTTATCAGGTTCAATCCACCCGCCAGCTCAACAGATCCTGCTCCTTTGTCTGTGGGTTCCGATATAGAAATCCTGTGCCGGTCTGCTCAAATCCGTTGATATCCGCGGTTATGGTCACCATAAAATAGGAACTTATGGTGGTGACCAGGTTATTATCAAAGACAATATCACCTGGAAAATCGGGAGCATGGTGGTACCATTGCGGATTCTTCAGGACGCTGAGATTCTCTTTTTCCCTGCGGAAAGTAACAAGTGCACCAACCATGTCTTCATCCACTCCAGGGGCCAACACCTGCAACACGCGAGCAGGAGCGGTGTTTATATTTATCTTGCCATCCTGACCATAAATTGTCAAATAGTCAATAATTCCTTCATGTTCTTTGTCCCCATACACCAGCTTGCGGGTAAAGCCCTTAACCAGCAGCAGCTCTTCCGGATACTGTAATGGACCATTCCTGCAGACATACGGTGTTTTGAGCGTTTGATAATAGCCGCTTTCCGCCCCGTGATCCCGCTCGGTATCATCCTCATCCAGCCAATCGCTGAGGGCGTCAATCAGGGCTTCGGCTTCCTGTTGGCCGTTAACATTAAATTTTCCGGAGAGAAGAAAACGAATCCAGAGCCCGCGCTGTAATTTTTCAGAGTTTTTGCCGTTTACCTGTCCCGGAACCCTGGAACCGGGTTGGCGACCCGGTCCCTGACCCGGTTTGTGGTGATTGTTCCTGTTTGCCACCAGACTGTTGATCTGAATTCTGCCCGACATGTCCTGCACGCGAATGGAGAGCTGCATGCCGGCAAAGAGGCTGGCCAGGGCCTCTTTATCAGGAGTGTTCCACCCGTCAAGCAGGGTGTCATAGTGTTGTTTCCGCTGATCGGTAAACAACGAGGTACGGACGAGATTCAGACCGGAGACAAGCGCCTCGTCCATGCGCACAGACTCCCGCAGTCCGTGGGAAGCCTGTATCTGACGGTTGACGCTGGTGGCCAGGTCAACGGTAACAGCAATAAGGAAGCTGATGGCAGCCAGGGTCATCAACAGGGCCATACCGCCATGGTCGGCAGCCAGGCCATGAAGATAATGACGGATACCCCTTTTCGGAAACATTGGCAATGGAAGAAAATCCCGATCCAATCTCATGATGAACTCGTAAAAAGTCCAGTCAATGCTAAAAGATGGCTAAGTAAAAACACAGATATACAGGTAAGCGGAGCGGAGACTCCGAGGAGTGGTGTTTTGTGGCGGGTCTTAACTATACATCTAGTATGTTGAGAGTCGCCACAGGACACACGACGCTGTAGATCGAAGTTTTTACGACGCCATCATCTCATAATTTTACGTTTGCCGCTTTTGGCTTTCCGGTGTCATGGAACTAAGGCGCGCGGGAACTTTTGTTATCGGTATACATCCAAACTAATCCAGGAGTCCTTTTCAGTGTCGAAATGTTCCCAAAAAGTCCAGCCATTAGTATGAGCCGCAGTATCATCTGCACCAGCAAGTTTTTTTGCATGGATGCCAGCGGCCGAAGGACTAGGAAAATTTTTCTCATCAAATTTGATCCCGTCCAACGTTACTTCAGCTTCATAACTATATGTTTTTGAACTGTTTCTAGGTTTATAGGTAGCCCGTAACTTTCCCAATGGCACTCGTTCACCTCGTGAAGTCAGAAAAAATAACTTTTCAGATTTGCCAGCACTCTCAACATGCTCCGACAATCCTTTGTGCTCCGCCAACAAACGCCGGATTACCATATTAGGCGTATCAACAAGCGGCTGTGCAATTGACTGAAGTTGCTCGAAAACATCTCTGTCTAAATCAATTTGTACGGTAGTAGACATGCGAAGCCTCCTTAAAAGTTTCTTGAGTTACTTAAGTTTCGTTAAGTAGAGATTAGCAAAACTTGAGCAAATGTCAAGACAATTTTCCGAAGGCTCTCTTCTTGCTATCTTCATCTCATGATATATCCGGGTTACTGCCCTTTTGCGCTGATCATGCCGGTGGGAAGCACGACCCTGGTCTGAAAACGCAAGTCTGTCTTTCTCTCCGCATCCAGCCAATACACCAGGGTACAGCCAATAGCGGCCGGCAGTCTAT
>JALVAI010000430.1 GCA_027011235.1 Desulfobulbaceae bacterium | reverse complement strand
GATCATTCCGCCGAAACTTGCCTATGGCGAGCGCGGAGCCGGCGGCGTCATTCCGCCAAACGCCTGGCTGGTCTTTGATGTCGAACTGGTAGATTTTTAAATTTTCACGTTACGACAGGTGCCTGGACGTCTGCTCAGTTGCTAATATCACGGAATTTTCAGCAATTACAAACTGCATGGGAAATCTCCTGCGGATTATGCGGATTCATCCACAGCCATTTTCTCCAGCATGTCAAGGGGACTTATTGCCGGGTTTCGCATTTCTTTAACCACATGCGTATAAATCATTGTGGTTTCAACACTCTGATGGCCCAGATACTCCTGGATCTGCCTGATGTCCACGCCATTGAGCAATAAATGGGTGGCGAAGCTGTGGCGTAGTGTATGTACCGAAGCCGGTTTTGCAAGTCCGGCTTCCTTTACTGCCTTTTTCATTGCCTTCTGAATAGCGCCATCGCTCACATGATGGCGCCGTGTTTTTTTGCTGCGCGGATCAACAGAAAGCCGCGCGCTCGGAAAGGCATATTGCCAGGCCCATTCTTTACAGGCCCCAGGATATTTTCTATCCAGAGCGCCGGGCATGAATACCTCACCAAAACCGTCGGCCAGGTCCTTCTTGTGCAGCATTTTCACTTTCTTCAAATGTTCCCGTAACTCAGCCTGAATCCGCTCGGCAAGAATAGTTGACCGGTCCTTGTCTCCTTTTCCAGAGCGTACAAAAAGCAGACTTTGATCAAAATCAATATCCTTGACCCGCAACCTAGAACACTCGCTGAGCCGCAGTCCTGAGCTGTAAATAAGATGTAACATTAATCCGGTTGTTCCGGAGACATGAGACAAAACTTGCTTTACCTCCGCAGGGGAAAGGACAACCGGTAGCTTTTTCCCGGTTTTCGAACGAAGGTTTTTTTCCATTTCATTCAACTCGATATGCAGGACATGTCTGCATAAAAACAGCAACGCGCTGAATGCCTGGTTCTGGGTTGATTTGGCAACCTGTTGTCTTGAAGCAAGCCGTGCCAGAAAATCCCTTATCAACTCCGGGGTAACAGCGACCAGATTATTCCCATAAACGCCGTTGTATTCCTGTGAGAAAATAAAAAATCGTTTACACCAATTCATGTAAGACTGTTCAGTTTTATAGGCGTAGTGTTTTATTCTCAGCCATTCCCTGAGATCCTTCATGGCCTTTTTTGGATCTACCCAGTCTTTTTCTGTATACTTTGATTGTTGAGTTGGACGTGGATGAGATTTTTGGGGGACCGTATAAAAATTATTAAAATACAATCGGACGGCCTGACCGGCCTGATCAACCTGCCAGGGAGCGATATTAACGTCACTCGACAAGATTGAAAGATATTGGGCCAGCTTATCTTCCCAGTTCATTCCCTTTAATGAAGATTCCATCTTTAAATAGCGCCGCATCCAAATCACAAAAAATTTTTCTTTCCCTGAAGGCACCATGTCATTCTTCAACAGAAAGTCTCCATACGCTCCCAGAAGGTATTCGATTTGTTTTCTGTCCATTTGTACTGTGGTATCGCGTAGTTATAATACAGAAGTTTTTGATTACGTTAAGCGGGATAACTGTTTATCTCATT
>JALVAI010000429.1 GCA_027011235.1 Desulfobulbaceae bacterium | reverse complement strand
ACTGTTCCGGGATCCGATACCCGGCCCCACAGGCGGTTCCACTGACGGCCAGCCCAATAACGGCGGCCCCGGCAATTATCTTCTTCATGTCCGTTCTCCTCTTCACTAAAGTTGTATAGGTTTGTCTGTTCTCTCATAACTCCGCATGGCTGGACCATATTTTACCGTCCCAGCCGCAACAGATAAGCGTAGACTTCGAATGATGCAAATAGCACGAAATGACACAACCTCTCTTCTTCCATCGTTCTATGCCGATGAATCGGGCATGGTGTCGGCCGTATACAGATAACGCTTTATTTTATGGGTAGCCGTTTTGATAAACGGTTCCCGCCGTTCCAAAATTCGTGACAGTTTGGAGGTGGATGACAGCTGTTGATTGACGGATTTTCTGATCTCTTCCAGCTCTGAAATTATAAAGGTGTGCCGCTGTTCTCTGGATTGCCCGGCGGTGACTTCGTCGATAAAATCATAGTCGGGATAAACCCAGGCCTCGATTTTCCCCCTGTTCTCAAGCACCAGTGATTCCACCAGCAGGGGATGACTGTTTAACTTGTGCTCGATGGTTTCAGGATAAATATTTTCACCGTTGGCCAGAACGATAACCGACTTTGAACGTCCCTTGACATGGACATTTCCTCTTTCGTCAATCAGGCCAAGGTCTCCCGTCTTCAGCCAGCCGTCATCGGTAAACGTTTCCGAAGTGGCCTCGGGATCATTCCAATACCCCAGCATAACATTGTCGCCCTGTACCTGGATCTCCCCAATACCGGTTTGTTCATCGGCATCGGCAATCCTGATCCTGACACCGGGTATGGGCTTGCCGGTTGAACAGAGGGCAATGGAGGTATCGCCATAGGGTCCACCGGCGACAAGAGGCGACGACTCTGTCATTCCGTAACCGATTAAATAAGGAAAACCGGCTGTCCGCAGGAAGGCCTCAATTTCAGGATTCAGGGCCGCTCCGCCGATACCCATGACCATCAGGCGACCGCCGAAAAAACCTTCCAGTTTCTTTCCTATCCTGCGATAGACAAGTTTACGCCCCATGGAATAACGGCACAACAGGGAAAGGACAGCGCTTTTTTCAATGGTGGGCAGGATACGTTTTTTGTAAATTTTCTCTATGATGAGCGGTACAACCAGCATGCCATGGGGCCGCTCCCGGGCACATATTTTCTGTAAAACGGCCGGGGTGGGTGTCTTGCCCGCATATACAACCCGGCATCCCCTGCTCATGGGCAAAAGAAAGCCGACGGTAAATTCATAGGTATGGGCAATCGGCAGGACGGACAGAAAGACCATCCCTGGTTCAAGGGAAATAATGGCGGTTGCCGAAGCCGCATTGGCGCACAGATTGGCATGGCTGAGCATAACCGCCTTGGAAAAACCGGATGTGCCGGAGGTGTAGAGAATGGAAGCCGGATCCTGGGCAGTAACCTCGGGAAAGGCAAAGGTACCGGTATCTGCCCCATCTCCAAAACGGGTGCGGGCCGTTGCAAGAAAATCGGAAAAGGGCTGGACCTGCAACACGCCTGTATCATCGATATAATCATCCAGGGTAACAACTGTTGTCAGCTCTTTTTGTATATCATAAATCTTTTCTACCTGC
>JALVAI010000428.1 GCA_027011235.1 Desulfobulbaceae bacterium | reverse complement strand
GGGCTATGGTTCCAGAGGTTGAAGCACCGACAATCTGGTTGGAATCAGATGCCGCCGCCACCGTCGGCGGAATACCAAACATCATCAGAAGTGGTGTCATCAGAAATCCACCGCCGACACCAAAAATTCCGGAGAGCAGGCCGACAAAACCGCCTAACCCCAAGATAAGAATAATATTCACACTGTTTCCCGCAATGGGTAAATACATATGGAACATGACAGTTACCTACCTCTTCTTTCTTAATCGTGGGAGTGCTATAATATAAGGAAATCATACCCCATTGCCTGACTGATACAGCCAAAATACTCCAAAGCAACCGCCTAAAACCGAGGTTGTGTTATTCAAATGGAGGATTATGGCAAAGACATTATCAACCAGATTACAGCAAACCAAGTTCCTTTATTCAACAGCCGCATCCAGCGGCCGACCAACCATTTCCGGCTCTGCGAAATTCCTGAAACATACAGGATCAGACCATCTTTCCTCCTGACACCTCCATACTCCAACACAGAAACCGAAAAAAATCCCTCAACAAAGTCAACCGGATTTTCCAGGGCTCAGGCCTGACACACTTTTCAAGTGAAATGGAATTATCGGAGGAAAAAAGTTATTTGACGGGCAGGAATTTCAGCACAGGGCTGGCAGGACTACGAGCCGTGATCATTGTGTTGCCGTTTCATGTTTCCTCCTTCTTGCGTGGACAAAAGAATGCAGAGACAGGCCAGCCGACCAATGGCTGCCCTGGTCAGACACATAAAAAAAAGATGGCTCTTCTAAAAACAGCCACTCTTATTATTTAGCAATTTAAATGCCAGACCCGCACAACCACAAAAAGGAGAAACGGATGACAAGCGATATCAGAGCTAATATCTTATTATTAGGCTAAAAGTTATTCATGAAATACAGCAAGAATACGACGGGAAGCTATATAACATGGAAGCTGAAACAACGGCGGCAAGGTGACAAAACCATGATTTTTATCCATCTGGAACCATATTGTTTCTCCAAGAATAGCCGCGTAGCTGTGTTCTATTGGACCATTTTCATCATTCGTAGTGGCTGCAACGGTAAAATATATCCCCCAGCCATGCTGGTTTTTTCTGAAAAACTGCCGGGTCTGGAGAATCGGACGTTATGGAGATGCACCCAGCCGCAAACGTTTCAAAATGAAAAACCAACGCCCATGTTTCAAAGTGAAACATGGGCGTTGCCAACTAAACAATTAACTGATTTTTTTAAGGATTAATAATAAGACCTCTCCACTTTTGTTTCAAAACGAAACAATTAGCGGCTGATGGTGGCGCCTTTTTTTAATCCATACTTTTTCATTTTCCGCCACAAAGTTGTCCTGGGCATCTTGAGAATATGTCCGGCCGCTTTTATGTTATAGCCTGTTTTTACCAATACCCTGGTAATATAGCGCTTTTCCACTTCGGCAAGCGACAGGAGTTCCTTATCAGTCCATTCTGCCGGCGTATGCAGTTCCCGCAGGCGGGGAGGAAGGTCCTCCGGGGTCAGTTTCCCGGCCTCGGTCAAGGCCACGGCATGCTGGATAATATTTTCCAGCTCCCGCACATTCCCGGGAAAACTGTAGTTCAGAAGCAAATGGAGTGTCTGGGACGTTACCCCTCTCACCTGCTTGGAAAAAGCCTTGTTCGCCTTGGCGATAAAATGATAGATAAGAAGCGGAATGTCCTCTTTTCGCTCCTTGAGCCGGGGCAGACGTATTGTCACCACATTCAGCCGATAATACAAATCCTCGCGAAATTTACCCTGACGGACGAGTTCTTTCAAATCCTTGTTGGTGGCGGCAATAATGCGGATATTCAAATCTACCGGCCGGGTTCCGCCAACCCGTAAAATTCGCCGTTCCTGGAGTACATGCAGGAGTTTGACCTGCATGGAAAGCGGCATTTCGCCAATCTCGTCAAGTAGAACCGTCCCGCCGGCAGCCGATTCCAACAGACCTATTTTACGGCTGACTGCCCCGGTAAAGGCCCCTTTTTCATGGCCGAACAGTTCGCTGCAAATCAGGTCTTCGGCAAAACCGCCGCAGTTAAAATAGACAAAAGGAGCCTTACTGTTACCGCCCAGCTCGTGTATTGCCCTGGCGGTCAACTGCTTGCCGGTCCCGGTTTCAGCCTCAAGAAGGACATTACAGTTGACCTGGGCGACCTTGGCGATGGTCTCGAAAATGGCCTTCATCGCCCTACTGTTGCCGATAAAACCAGGAATAATGGCACTTTCTCCTATCTGCGATTTTAGATGCACATTCTCCCGATGCAGCCGAATCTTTTCCGACGCCCGGTCGGCCATCAGGCGCAGGTCGTGGGAACGGCACGGTTTTGCAAGATAGTGAAAGGCACCCTCCTTGGTCGCCTCAACGGCATTGTCAATGGAACAGTTTGCCGTGACGATAATAACCTCGGTATCCCGGTGCGTGGCTTTTATATGGGTCAGGATATCAAAACCGTTTTTATCGGGCAGACGAAGGTCAAGAAAGACAATATCAAAAGGATCGACCGACATTTTTTCCAGAAAGCTGTTGCCGGAGGCAAAGGTCTCGACAAGGTAGCCCGCCTGGCGCAAGATGCGGGCGGTCATCCTCCTGGCAGTACGTTCATCATCGACAACTGCTATGGAAATCATGCCGGTTTCCGCTCCCGTTTTTTGCCACCATGATAAACAGGCAGATACACGGAAAAGGTGGTTCCTTCTCCAAGTTTACTGGCCACCTCGACATATCCCCCATGTTTCTCAACAATTCCGTAAACGATTGCCAGGCCGAGCCCTGTTCCCTTGCCCGCTTCCTTGGTCGTAAAAAAGGGGTCAAAAATCCGTTCCAGGTGTTGCTGGTCAATCCCGGGTCCGGTATCACTGACATCGATACGTATGGTATCATCCGATGTCAGTCTCGCCTTGAGTAAAATTCTTCCATACTCACCGATGGCCTGCTCGGCATTGATGATCAGATTAAGAAATACCTGCTGCAGTTTTTGAAAATCCCCACAAACCGGGGGAAGATTGTCACCGATCTCTGTTTCCAGAGCGATCTTGTGGATGCGCAGCTCATTGACTATCAGATTTTTTGTTTTTTCCAACACCTCCTCAATATGTAATGGTTCCATTTCAGTGGCATGGGCCCTGGAAAAATCAAGAAGATTCCGGACAATTTTGCTCGCCCGCTCGGTCTGCCCCATGATATCTTCCAGAATCTCCTTCATTTCCTCCCTGTCAAGCTCATCCAATTCTTCCATCAGCATATCCGCTGACAGGGATATATTATTGAGCGGATTATTGATTTCATGGGCAATTCCGGACGAAAACGTTCCTATGGAAGCCATCTTTTTCGACTGAATCAGTTGTTCCTGTTTCTGCTCCAGGGCCTCGACCATTTTGTTGAAACTAACGATCAGATTGGTGGTTTCATCATGGGCCCTGGGCACGTGAATGGGCGTAAACTCACCGGCCGCAAGGTCTCGGGTCGCCTGACGAAGGGAATCAAGACGGCGGAGGATGTTCTTTGTCTGGGACCAGGTAATGGCAGCACCGCACGAAAAGATAAGGATTGACACCACCGTCACGCCAAACATGATTTTCTTGAACTTAATCCGTAATGTCTCGCGAACATGGTGAACGAGTTCTTCTCCATCATTGACCATATTACGACCAAATTGCCGGATCTTGAAAATATCACGCTTGCCCAGGGTGCTGTCAGGACATAAATTGAGAGCGCACCACCGCTTAAAAGCCTTTTTATAGTTGTTGAAATTGGAAACAAGAGAGGAAAAGGTAGAAGAGGCCACACCTTGTGCAAGCCTGGGCGCCAACGCCTTGATGTCTTTATTGATAAGATAAAGGGACTGCATCGCCTGTTGCACGCTGCCCTTTTCTATTTTCAAGAGTATGTTTTTTTCATACCGACGTAATTCAAGGATATTATTCATCAGACCGTCAACCTCTTCCAGGGTCAACAGATCATTTTCCAGGGAAATTACCTGATAACTGTTAATGGCGATCAGGGCGACAGCCATGCCAATGGTAATGGCGGAAAGCAGCATTAAACGATGCCGAATCGTTTCAGGTTGCAGCATCAGCAATAATCTTTTCATGCCATCTCCCTGTTTCAGATAATCAAACGAACTCCACCCAATTCCTCGATACGGTAAGGAAACCTGTCACCGGGAGAACCGATAAACATGAAATTCACCGGAATATTCCATTCCTTGGAAAGTTTCTGAATAAGTTCTGGTCCAAAGGTTCCGGTCAGCTCGACATACTCTATCTCGATTTCTGGATATTCACGGTCAAGAAATTCAATATCCCGGCGCAGTTTACTGCATATCTCCTCATCATGTTCTTTCTGGACAGTCACGATTTTTATCTTTTTGGTATGTTCATTATCCTTGATATACAACAAAACCTTGTTCAGATTGGCCAGATTGTCGCCTCGGGTAAAAAAGACAAATTCCTGGGAGGTAATGCGGTCAATCAGGTCACTCACCCCCCGATTGATTTTAGATACCATTTTTGCAACCGGCACAAACAGATATTCAACAAAATTGAGCACCAGTTCAAGAAGGGCCGTTTTGTTGAGCATGATACCGACAAAGAGCATGGTCGGGATGAAATATTCTAAGAATATGGTGAGGTTGGCTGGAGCTCCGCTCTCTGGTTCCTTAATCACATTGCCTGCCAGGGCAATGGCCACAAACAGTACCGCGACAAGAACAGAAATCCAACTCGCCTTTTCCGGACGCGGCAACCGTTTTCTCCTGATTTTAAGCAGAATGTTGCCGATTGCAAATAACCCCATGACCGAAAGGAAAGAGATGGTATAGACCCCGGCCAGGACCCCGACCCGGCCATGGGTAAGAAAGAGAATGGAGGTGGAAAGGAGAAAAAACAGAATGATGATCCTGTACGAGCTGCCCCTCTTGTTCTTTTTCAGGAAAAAAGCGGGCATGATCCGGTCCAGGGTCATGCGCTCGAGCAGGCCGGTCACGCCGACATAGGAGGTCAACACCGCACCGCTTAGCACCAGAAAGGCATCAACAGAGACCAGGGTGGGCAGCAGTCGATTCCCCGTCAGACCGGCCATGTGCGAGAGCAGGTCCGCCTCGTGGAGTTTTACCTCGGGAATCGGGATCAGCGCCAGGGCAAGAAAGGCCATGAGCGGATTGAAGATAGAGACCGCCAGCCACATATTGCGCAGGGTCTTGGGAAACACACCAGGTTTCTGCTCCTCGACAAAGTTGGCCGAACTTTCAAACCCGGAGATACCAAGCATGGCGGCTGAAAATCCCCAGAAAATAGCCATGGTCACCGTACCGTGGGGAACAGGCTGGTGGTTATTGGCGATGAACACCGAAAGTCCATGCTGGGCCAGGTAGATACCAATGGTTGCGCAGAGCAGAACAAGGGTTGTCATATGGAAAAGAAAGATTATCACGGCCACCATTGCCGATTCACCAATTCCAAGAATCGTTAACCCCATAAAAAAGGAGAGCAGGCCAATGGTCGCCGAGGTAATCGGCAGGGTCGGAATAATGGAATGGAGATAGTGCATGGCCTCGGAGGCGGAAATAACGGCCGTTGCCATGTAGGAGAGCAGGGTCAGGGCGGCGGCAAGGGAGGCGACCTGCTTGCTAGTGGTATTGAGCAGAGCGTTGTAGGCGCCGCCATTGAGAGGCAGGGCGCCAACGACCTCCCCGTAAATCCTTCTGAACAGATAGAGAACTCCAGCAACAATCAACAAGGAAACCCATGCATATTGGCCGGCCGCAATAATGGTCAATGCCGACACATACAGGACCGACGAGGTGATATCATTGCCGCAGATTGCCGTGGCCTGGAGTTCCGAAAGTTTGGTGATTTTTTTCTTTTTCATAAGCACGACAACATCTTGTAAAAAAATGCCCAACAGATTGATATTAAATGACTTTTTATTGAGAAAGCAATACTGGTTTAATCCGTTATCCCCTTTTTTGTCAACCTGTACCACTGTTAAGGCAAGAATACAAATGTAAATCCCG
>JALVAI010000427.1 GCA_027011235.1 Desulfobulbaceae bacterium | reverse complement strand
ATCAACAAAGCATATATAATCAATGAATAATAGGGCCGGCGCTATAATTATTACAACTTGTTAAATTACCCCTTAAAGATTCAACACACTGTTATTATGAAGTAAAAATGTTGAGATTGTAGTATAATATGCAATCTTATATGCGAAATCACTCCTGAAGACTTGCACATGATTCAATAGATAAAAACGCGGCAGATGAGTCTGCTGAAAGGTTGTAACCTTCCCTTTGGCGGCCAACTTACCGCTGAAAATCGCTGGATCAAATGGAGCCTTGCAAGTCCCAGGGATGAACTTGCCCAATAACTTGCGAATGAACGAAATGCGCTAACTGTTTTTTCTATAAAAGTCGGCTAAGAGCTGAGGTGAGATACCCAGCATAAATTCTGCAATCATCATCTGGTTGAGTAAGGTTGTTCGTACTATCCCCAACGAGCGCCAACGGCGTGAGGAGGTGACAACCGGCTGTCGTAGTGTAACAACTTTGCCACGCTTCCTCAGCCTGCATACCAAATCAAAATCTTCCATAATCGGAAGTTCTTTGAAACCGCCCATTTCATCAAAAATATGTCTTTCCAGAAAGATACCCTGGTCGCCATAGGGCAGGCCGAAAATGGTGGAACGCAGATTTGTACCCAGCGCCACCAGCTTCATTCCAAAACTGTTGTCGTCACAGCTAAAGCGAAAAGCGCCAGCCACGACCTCCGGATCTGTCAAGGTACCGATGATAGCCTGGCGATATCCCGCTGGCAGAAGAGTATCGGCATGCAGAAAAAGCAGATATCGGCCGTTTGAGCATTTTGCCCCAACATTAAGCTGGGTCGCCCGACCGCCCGGTATCGAGAAAACTTTTGCTCCCTTTCCTGCCGCTATATCACAAGTGTTATCACTGCTGCCGCCATCAACAACAATAACCTCAACTGCTCGGTCCTTACCAACATTTTCAAGAGTATGGGCAATATTTTCGGATTCATTAAGTGTTGGGATGATGACCGAGAGGTGCGGCTCGCAATTTATCACATCAGCAAACCTGGAGTCGACACGTAAAAAATCCAAATCCGGCGGGCGATCAACATCATTCAGTGTCTGGAGTTTTTTCACGCTTAGGCCTAACTTATTTATGATACACAATGTTTGAGCCAAAACTGACCCCGTGCCCCAGTTAATTCCAGCAAAAAGATCCGGGACAGGACGAGCCAGTCCCAGCAGATAGTATCCGCCATCGATAGCCGGGCCAATCGCAACATTATGCTCAATTAATGCTTCATCTGCCTGCTGGATAATTGCCGGTGTAATGCCGGGCACATCAGAGCCGATCACAATCACCCGCTCTGCGCCCGAGTTGAAAGCTTCAAAGAATGCTTTACAGATTCGCCTGCCCAGGTCGCCCCTGGGCTGTTTTTTGTAGTCCAGCCCATCTCCCAACCAGGCACGAAACTTTCTTTTAGAGGCTCCCGTAAAATAGAGTGTTATCTGGCCCTCCGCGCAGGACGAACAGGCAACCTGCACAATATTCTCAGTCATGCGGCGGTGCAGTTGTGCCGCCCGTTCTGCTCCCAACTCCGTGATTAAGCGAGTCTTGGCTATTCCCGCAACAGGATATCTCGCAAATAT
>JALVAI010000426.1 GCA_027011235.1 Desulfobulbaceae bacterium | reverse complement strand
CCGGATGAAAATCAAATTGATGAAATGTCATGTAACTCCTTGAATTAAATGGTGCCCACCTGGCGCC
Organism: Desulfobulbaceae bacterium; assembly: GCA_027011235.1. Taxonomy (GTDB): domain Bacteria; phylum Desulfobacterota; class Desulfobulbia; order Desulfobulbales; family Desulfobulbaceae; genus DRLX01. The sequence continues at coordinate 5,978 of JALVAI010000426.1, read as the reverse complement.
CTGAACTTCACCTGGGATGAAGAAACGGCGCTTGCGGGCCAAACCTTGTTGTAATAATGAATTTTTTAATGGATACAGGCTGTCCGCGAAGGGGAAGATTTTGATGGAAATTCCGCAGGCGGGTGTTTTTTATCGAATTGGGCAATGAAAGACGTTGTCCCGTCAGTGATTATATGTCTGTATCAACCTCTGTTGCGCTCAATGGTCCGGTCACAGGTTATACAATGCAACCGGTCGTGTTGCAGCTCAAGGCAAGTCAACAATTTATCACAAGATAGAATTTGGAGAAATTGCCGAAAAAGTTCCGTTTTGCTGCTCCTTGGTAAGTGATCAGCAGAAACTTTATTGGCATCCGAACAACTTGGGGGACAACCGGGACCCGACGAGTCGGGAAAGAAAGTGCTTTACTTAACTGGTAGTGTAAAATTATCAATATACAGAGTGTATATTTATTTTGCAATAAAAAAATGATGGCGTCGTAAAAACTTCGATCTACTGCGTCGTGTGTCCTGTGACGACTCTGAACATACTCATGTATAGTCAAAACCCGCCACAGAACACTGCTCCTCGGAGTCTACGCTTCGCTCCGCTTACCTGTATATCTGTGTTTTTGCTTAGCCATCTTTAAGCATTGTCTGGACTTTTTGCGAGTTCATCAAAAATAAAAAATATCCATTCCCTGTATCCAGAACAGCTGATTTTGGTATCAGGCACCCGTAAAACTTTGGGGTCAAGAAATATATCATCTCTTTTTATTGGAAACTTTTCTAATAAATACACTCTGGTACTGAGCGGTTAGTTTGACATTTCAGGGCAAAAAAGATTGTTTTTTTGTTCCGGTTCGGTATAGATACAGGTACGTTATTTCATGATCAGGGGTCCCGGGACCCTGCCACCACGAGAAAGGAGGACGTTATGTTGTTTCAGAAAAATCATCGCCCATTATCCGGCGGCCTGGCTCTTGCCATCGGTCTGCTGGCATGCCTCGCCATGCCGGCCCTGGCCCTTGAAAAACAGTTGACGGTTGTAACCTCATATCCCAAAGATCTTACGGTGGCCTTTAAAAAGGCCTTTGAAAAAAAATATCCCGATGTCAAGGTCGAAATGCTGAAGAAAAAGACCACGGCCGGGGTAAAATATATTCAGGAAACCGCCTCCAATAACAGCTCTGATCTGTTCTGGGCCTCGGCGCCGGACGCCTTTGAGGTTTTAAAGGGTGATGGACTGCTGCAGAAATACAAGGTCAAGGCAACGGGTATTCCGGAAAAAATAGGTTCCTACCCCATCAACGATCCGGATGGTTTTTATAAGGGGTTTGCCGGCTCCGGGTACGGTATCATGTGGAATACCCGCTACCTGAAGGCCAAACACCTGCCCGCGCCCAGGGAGTGGGAAGACCTGACCAAGGCGGTTTATTTCAATCATGTCGGCATGTCGGCCCCGTCCCGTTCTGGAACGACCCATCTTACCGTTGAAACCATTCTCCAGGGTGAAGGCTGGGAAAACGGCTGGAAACTGATGAAGGAAATAGCCGGTAATTTCAATACCGTTACCGAGCGCAGCTTTGGCGTGCCGGACGGTGTCAATTCCGGACAGTTCGGTATCGGCATTGTTATCGACTTCTTTGGCCTTTCATCCAAGGCGTCCGGTTTTCCCGTTGAATTTGTCTACCCAACGGTAACTACCCTGGTCCCGGCCAACATTGCCATGGTAAAAAATGCGCCCCACCCGGAGGCTGCGGCAGCATTTATCGAATTTCTTCTCTCGGAAGAGGGGCAGGAAATGCTGCTTGATCCAAAGATCATGCGTCTGCCGGTTCGGCCGGATGTCTATGCCAAGGCTCCCAAGGGTTTTCCCAACCCGTTTGTCGACAATTCCATCGGCTCCAAGGTGAAATTTGATGTCGTCAAATCAAAGAATCGCTACAATCTTGTCAATTCCATGTTTGACGTCATGATCACCTATCGTCTTGATGACCTGAAAAAGGCCACCAAGGCCGTACAGGATGCTGAAAAGGCGCTGGCAGGCAAGAAAAATCCGCAGGCCGAGCAGCTTATCGGCCAGGCCCGGGCCCTTATTGCCGCCGTACCCATTGATGAGGCCAAGTCTCTGGACAAGAAGTTTTCCGCTATTTTCAAGAAGAAAAGGAAAAAGGCCACGGACAAGGTCACCGGTCGGCAGGCAGAGGTGGAACAGCAATGGGATGCCATGGTCAAGGCAAACTATGCCAAGGCGGTTGAGCTTGCCCACAAGGCCAAGTCCATGCTTTAATTCTTCGTTCCGGTAAAAATATCCCCGGAGAATTTCCTCCGGGGATTCTTTTTTACCTTAATCCTGAAGTTGTTCGGGCACCGGGAACGTTGAGACAGGTGCAGGGAAGAACACGTATTTCGGCACAGGTGTACTGGATTGTACATCGAGCATGAAATTTGTGAATCCGACGCAGTAGATGTGCCTGTATCGGCGTTCTCATGCCGGACACATGCAGGATCAAGATTGTATTCCAGGCTCCGGATCCCATGTTGCGTCAGCGTTCCTCATACCTTGTTGCCTCGTCACTGGCCCTTTTCCTGCTGATTTTTCTTGTCATCCCTGTGGGCAAGGTCATCTACGTGGCGTTCCAGGACACCTCAACCGGCGCCCTGACCCTGATTAACTTTATAGATTTTTTCAAAACCTCCCTCTTTCAGGAGTCGTTTTTCAACTCGTTGTATGTGGCCGGCATGGCCGTTCTCATCGCCAGCCTGGTGTCCATGCCACTGGCCTATTTTACCACCCGTTTTAATTTCGGCGGTTCGATACTCATCCAGACCCTAGGCATCGTGCCGCTGATCATGCCGCCCTTTGTCGGCGCAGTTGCCATGCAGCTGCTTTTTGGCAATAACGGTTCGGTCAACCTGCTGCTTGATCAATGGTTTGGCATCAATATTCCCTTCATGGAGGGATTAAACGGCGTGATCCTGGTGGAGTCGATTCATTATTTTCCCTTTATCCTGATCAATCTCTCGGCCTCGCTCAACAACATCGACCGGTCCATGGAAGAGGCGGCCCAGAATCTTGGTTCCAGCGGTATGCGGCTTTTTCGCCGCATCGTTCTTCCCCTGGCCCTGCCCGGTTATCTTGCCGGGGCATCGCTGGTGTTCCTCAAGGCCTTTGATGATCTGGGAACACCGCTCCTTCTCAATGTCAACAACATGCTGGCGCCCCAGGCCTACCTGCGCATATCCTCCATTGGTATCTCGGATCCCATGGGCTATGTTATCTCGGTGATCCTGGTTATCTTTTCCCTGTTTTCACTCTGGGCCTCCATGCTGGCGTCAAGGGGCAAGGATTACAGCGGCGGCGGCAAGGGGGCAAGCGGTCTGCTGAAAAGGGATATGCGAGGCTGGGAAAAGGCAGGCGCCTATGCCCTGATCCTGCTGATTCTGGTGCTGGTGCTCTCTCCGCATATTGCCCTGCTGCTACTCTCGTTTGGCACAATCTGGTCTTACAGTGTTCTGCCGGACGCCTTTACCGTCGCCCATTATGTCGAGGTGTTCAACACCGCCAGGGGATATATAACAAATACTCTCCTGTATGCAGGCCTGGCCGCATCTTTTGATGTCGCCTTTTCCGTGGCCATTGCCTATGTCGTTTCCCGGACAACCGTTATCGGCAGGAAATGGCTCGACTATACGGCCACCGGCGCCCTGGCCATTCCCGGCGTTGTTCTCGGTATCGGCTATCTACGTACTTTTAATGATTTTAATGTTCCCTTTATCGGTAAACCTCTGGCCGGCTGGTGGGTCATTATCGTTATTGCCCTGGCCGTGCGGCGACTACCCTATGCTCTTCGTTCCTGCACCGCCGCCCTGCACCAGGTGTCCCTTTCTCTGGAAGAGGCGGCCGAAAATCTTGGTGCTGCCAGGCCGACCATAGTCCGAAAAATTGTGGTGCCGCTCATGGCCGGCGGCATTGTCGCCGGCTTTGTCACCAGCTTTGCCACCGCCGCTGTTGAGCTGTCGGCAACGCTTATGCTGGTCACGTCTGAATCCGATGCCCCGCTTTCATACGGTATCTATGTGTTCATGCAGAGCGCCGCCGGTCGTGGCCCGGGGGCGGCCCTTGGTCTGATCGCTGTCGTGGTCGTTGCCCTTGGCAGTTATCTTGCCCATCATTTTATTGAACGAAATAAACGGATGCAGGTCACTGCACCAGGAAAGTAACGATGAGTTTAACTACCCATGTCCAGCCGGTGCGGCTGAAAATCGAAGATGTCCATATTTCTTTTGGTCAAACCAAGGTACTTGAGGGCATACACCTGGACATAAAACCAGGAGAGTTTTTTTCCTTTCTGGGTCCCTCCGGTTCCGGGAAATCAACCCTTCTCCGGGCCATCGCCGGTTTTGGCCCGATGCCAAAGGGAAAGATATTGATTAACGATGAAGATATTATACCTCTTTCTCCCTGGCAGCGTGATGTGGGCATGGTCTTTCAAAACTATGCCCTTTGGCCGCACCTGACCGTGCGCAAGAATGTGGCCTTTGGCCTTGAAGAGCGCCGGGTGCCGAAAGCGGAGATTGCCGTCCGGGTGGAAGAGGCCCTTGATATGGTCGGCCTTGCCCATCTTGCCGGACGCAGACCATCTCAGCTCTCCGGCGGTCAGCAACAGCGGGTGGCCCTGGCCAGGACCATAGTTGTCCGGCCCCGTCTTTTGCTTCTTGATGAACCGCTCTCCAATCTGGATGCCAATCTTCGGGTACAGATGCGTGCCGATATCCGTAAACTGCAGCGCAAACTCAAATTAACAACTATTTTTGTTACCCATGATCAGGAAGAGGCCAATACCATATCCGATCGAATGGCGGTCCTTGACAAGGGTATTATCCAGCAGGTCGGCACTCCCATGGAGCTCTATGACTATCCGGTCAATCAATTTGTCGCCCATTTTCTCGGCACTACCAATATGATTGAAGGAAAGGTAAGTTCCAGGAATGGAAAAATAGTGTTTGCAGGCCGGGACGGCCTTGTATTTTCCCTGCCCTCGCCGGTTGATGGCGATAAAGGTGCGGTGATATTCAGGCCGCAGACCGTTCTTGTGAATCCGGAATCGGCCCCAGATGCCGTTATCAGGCTCCAGGGCATTGTCGAGTCCCTTGAATTTCTGGGTTCCACGGTCCGCTACAGGGTCAGGGTAAAAAACTCCTCCATTCTGGCCGAGGAAAATCACCAGCGCGGAAAGAAAATCTATCACGAAGGAGAGGAGGTACAGCTCGTCATTCCCGAAAAGCAGATTCTTTTTATTCGTTCCTGATTTTTCCGTTTTTTCGCATGATTCGGGTCAATGAAAACCCGGCATTTTTCTTATTCCCTTTGGCATGTATCATGCCAAAGATGTTGTTTGCAGCTGGATTGAATTTATAGCCGGGGCGGGTATGATGACCGAACTGACAAGAAATCCGGTTTCGTTGTTTTTTCAAGGCACCCTCATGTTTGGCGTCGGGTTTTCATCCTTTTTTCGCGCCGTTTTTCAGTTGCCGGAAACAGGGAGGCATCGGTGTGGGGCAGAAACAGGGAGGCCACGTAATGATCCCGGTAGGAGGGGACCTCGGAGAGTTCAAAGCCGGTCATCCGCTGCATGGCGGCTACCACGTCCCGTCGGATATGGTTGGAGAGTTCGCTCATCCGGCAGCCCATCAGCGAGCCGTTGCCCACATAGATCATCTTGTCAGTATCCATTTCCGGTAGCAGACCGACGGTGATGGCGCTGTCAAGATCAATGTAGGAACCAAAACCCCCGGCCAGGATCACCTGCTCAAGATCATGAACGCTCAACCCGACCTCGGCCAGCAGGGTCTGGATACCGGCATGGATGGCGCCCTTGGCCCGGATAAAGTTGTCGATATCCACCTCGGTCAGGACAATGTCCTGGCCGGTTCCTGATTCTTCCGCCCGGACGACCACATATTCCCAGCCGGAACGCCCCGGCCGTATACGTT
>JALVAI010000425.1 GCA_027011235.1 Desulfobulbaceae bacterium | reverse complement strand
CATCCAGTTCGGGCCCGGCGAAGACCTTGAGCAGTACCCCGTTGATCTGGACAGAGATGAAGAGCTGGCCCGCAGGCAGGGGGTGTCGGTCCTCTTTATACCAAAACCGGAGGAGATGTATCCAGCCGGCTTTCAGACCCGGGTGTCCGTGACCGAACTGTCCCGCCATCTCTGCGGCGCAGACCGGCCCGGACATTTCAACGGCGTGACCACCGTGGTCTGCAAGCTCTTTCATATCGTTTGTCCGGATTTTGCGGTCTTTGGGGAAAAGGATTTTCAACAGTTGGCTGTCATCAAAAGGATGGTTGCCGATCTGAACATGGATGTTCAAATACTTGCCCATCCCATTGTCCGCGAACCTGACGGTCTGGCCATGAGCTCGAGAAACAGCTACCTTGGACCCGATGAACGAAGCCAGGCCCTTTGTTTGTCCCGGGCTATTGATCATGCCCGTGAACTTTATGCAGACGGTGTGCGTGACACGGAGCGGCTTGCCGATGAAGTCCGACAGATCATCGAACCGGTTGCCGGTACACGCATCCAATACATCAGTTTTGTGAATCGTATCACCCTTGAACCGGTCAGCCAGGCCGATGACAATACCCAGCTGGCCCTGGCCGTTACCATAGGCGGTCACGTGCGTCTTATCGATAATGGCCGCCTCACCAGGGAGTGCTGACTGGAGCAGGCGGTGCAGTGATTTCACGAAAAAAATCCTTTGATGGCGTCGTAAAAACTTCGATCTACTGCGTCGTGTGTCCTGTGGCGACTCTCAACATACTACATGTATAGTTAAGACCCGCCACAGAACACTACTCCTTGTATATCTGTGTTTTTACTTAGCCATCTTTAAGCATTGTCTGGACTTTTTACGAGTTCATCATCCTTTGAAAAATAAAAAAACAGAAAATGCAGCGAATTGTTTTACGGGCCAAGCTCCACCGGGCCACCATTACCGAGGCTGATCTCAACTACGAGGGCAGCCTGACCATTGACGAACACCTGATGCAGGCGGCCGGCATTGTCCCCTTTGAACAGGTCAAGGTGTACAATATCACCAATGGTGAACGCTTTGAGACCTATGCCATCAAGGGGGAACCGGGCAGCGGCGTGATTGGCCTTAACGGTGCTGCCGCCCGCAGGGGACAGGTGGGTGATTGCATCATTATTGCCTGTTACTGCCTGATGGAGGACAGTGAACTTGGCGGGTATCATCCGCAAATCCTGCTTTTGGACGATGGGAACAGGATAAAAAAAGAACTCGATATATAGGGGAATTATCATGCCGGGCTTTGAAGTTTTTGGTGACGAGGAAAAACAGCAGGTGCTGGAGGTCTTTGAGACCGGTATCCTGTTTCGTTATGAGTTTGGTGCCGAGCGCAACGATGTGTACAAGGTGCGGGAATTTGAGCAGGCCTTTGCCGATTATACCGGCGCGGTCTCGGCCCAGGCGGTCACGTCGGGAACCGCGGCCCTGAAAGTTGCCCTGGCGGCTCTTGGCGTGGGAGCCGGGGATGAGGTCATTACCCAGGGGTTTACCTTTGTCGCCACCTGGGAGGCGATTTTCGATATCGGCGCGGTGCCGGTCTTTACCGAGGTCAACGATACCCTGAAC
>JALVAI010000424.1 GCA_027011235.1 Desulfobulbaceae bacterium | reverse complement strand
GGGCGACGCACCGTCCCCCTTTGTCACCCATGACCACAAGGACTGGTATGATACCGGTGATCTCATGACCCGGCAGCCGGATGGCCTGCTCACCTTTAGCGGCCGGCTCAAGCGGTTTGTCAAGCTGGGCGGGGAGATGATTTCATTGCCGGCCATCGAAGAGATTCTGCTGGCAGAATTTGGCGCCGATCATCAGGAGCCGCCCCTTGCCGTTGCGGCAACCGGGGATGATCATCCTGAACTGGTGCTGCTGACGGTCCTCGATCTTGACCGGCAACAGATAAACCAGGCCCTGCGCCGGGGCGGGCTCTCTCCCCTGCATAACATCCGCCGCGTACAGCGGGTAGCCGAAATTCCCCTGCTTGGAACCGGCAAGACCGATTATCGCAGTGTGCAGCAAATGCTTGCCAATGGTTGACCACATCGTTGCCGGTGTTTCTGCCTGTCCCCATACCAGAACAGATGGTATGAGCAACCGTGGGAGCGGATTTATCCGCGAATATATGGAGGTATAATCAATCGTTGGAGCGGATTTATCCGCGAACAGGAACCAAACATGAGCAAATAGATGGAAATCAAGGAATGTGTCATCCTGCTCCATGGCCTGGCCAGAACAGCCTTTTCCATGCGGCCCATGGAAAAGGCCCTGCAACAGGCCGGATATCTTACCTGCAACCTGAATTATCCCTCGCGCAGGTATCCGGTTGGCTATCTTGCGGAAAAATATATTCCTTTGGCAATGGAGACGTGCCGCCGCAAGACAGGTGGGAAAAAATTGCAAAAAATACATTTTGTCACCCATTCCATGGGTGGAATCCTGGTGCGGTACTACCTGGCCGGGCATGTGGTGGCGGGTCTTGGCCGGGTGGTGATGCTGGCCCCGCCCAATCATGGCAGTGAAATTGTGGATAAACTGGGTGACAAGTGGTGGTTTCGCAGCTTTAACGGCCCTGGCGGCTGTTCTCTTTCAACAGGTCCGGATTCAGCGCCCAACAGCCTTGGCCCGGCAAATTTTCCTGTTGGTATTATTACCGGCAATCAACCCCTTGATCCGCTGTTTTCCCGTATGGTGCCCCGGCCCAACGACGGCAAGGTTTCGGTGCAGTCTGCCCACCTGGAGGGTATGAGCGATTTTCTGGTTGTCCCTTGTGGGCACACCTTTATAATGATGAAAAAAGAGGTGATCCGGCAGGTGATTTTTTTTCTTGGCCAGGGAAAATTTGCATCGTAATTGTTATGCAATATTCGTGTCTGAAGACTGGAGTTTTTACGAGTTCATCATTCTTGACAACTATCGGTTGTGTTGTACTATTGTATTAAACAGTGCATGTGGGGATTTCAAAGGATTCCAATTCGTTACTTGGAGCCAAATTTTGCGAATGTTTTGTACTTGTCACAAAAAAACCGGATGTATGCATGTGATGTCTATTTTCTGGATTGTGCCATAAGACATAAGTCCCTGCTGTTGACGCTTGATAAAAAAATGAAAATTATTGCCCAGTCTCTGAATATTGAGGTTCTGGAGGTTTAGGATGCAGGTATATTTCTACTCGGAAGCGAGGCAAAAACTTGCTTTGGTGCTCGATCAAGCCGAAACTACAGGAAAAGTAATTATT
>JALVAI010000423.1 GCA_027011235.1 Desulfobulbaceae bacterium | reverse complement strand
GTCTGGGTCCTTGGGATCTTCAACCGGCGTTGCATCGGTCTTGATCGCCATCACCTTTTTCCTGAGTGGTTTGTCATCAAGGAATATCGGGATGGTGTTACCGTATGATTTTGACATCTTCTGTCCATCCAGGCCCGGCACAATGGCCGTATCGGCGTTGATCGCCGGTTCCGGTATCACAAAGGTCTCACCATAGGTATTATTGAATTTTATGGCAATGTCACGGGCGACCTCGAGGTGCTGTTTCTGGTCCTTGCCCACCGGCACGATTTCTGACTGGTAGAGAAGGATATCGGCCGCCATCAGGACCGGATAGGCAAACAACCCGTGGCTTGGCGAGATGCCCTTGGCCACCTTGTCCTTGTAGGAATGGCATCGTTCAAGCAGGCCCATGGGCGTAAGCGTGGACAAAATCCACATCAGCTCGCAGACCTCGGGTACGTCCGACTGCACCCAGAAGGTACATCGTTCCGGGTCCAGGCCGAGGGCCAGAAAATCAGCGGCCGCCTCCAAGGTGCCCTGGCGCAGTTTTTCCCGGTCATGGACGGTTGTCAGCGCGTGCAGATCAACGATGAATACATACAGATCCGATGTCTCCATGTTGGAGATCATGGTTTTCATCATGCCGAAATAGTTGCCGATATGGAGCTGGCCCGAAGGCTGAATGCCGGAGAGAATGCGTTTCATAATCTACAGTTCTTGGTGGAAGATTGAAAATTCAGGGTTCAGAGAGAAGGAAGATAAACCAAAATAACAAAAAAGGGGAGTGCGGATTGGTATCCACACTCCCCTTTTGCTGTTTTTTTTGATTGCCGGCGCTCTACTTCACCTCTTCAAAGTCGGCATCGACCACATCGTCATCATCGCCCCCGGAAGATCCTGCCGCACCTCCGGCTGCACCTGCACCTGCCGCACCCGCTCCTGGGCCGCCGGCTGCGCCGCCTTCAGGGCCGCCCTGCTGGGAGGCCTGGGCATACATCAGCTCGGCCAGCTTGTGGGATGCCTGGGTCAGTTTTTCCGTGGCGCTCTTGATGGCCTCGATGTCATCTCCTTCCAGCGCCTTTTTCAGGCCTTCGATTTCACGCTCCACATTTGCCTTGGTCTCGGCATCCACCTTGTCGCCAAGTTCGGTCAAACTCTTCTGGGTCATGTGGATCATGGAGTCGCCGTTATTTTTGGCCTCCACCAGTTCTTTCCGTTTTCTGTCCTCTTCGGCATGCAGTTCAGCGTCCTTTTTCATCCGTTCGATCTCTTCCTCGGACAGACCGGAAGAGGCGGTAATGCGGATGGACTGTTCCTTGCCGGTGCCAAGGTCCTTGGCCGACACGTGGAGGATACCGTTGGCGTCAAGGTCAAAGGTGACCTCGATCTGCGGTACCCCGCGCGGAGCCGGCGGTATATCGGTCAGCTCGAACCGGCCGATGGTCTTGTTGTCGGCGGCCATCTCCCGTTCACCCTGGAGCACATGGATGGAAACCGCGGGCTGGTTATCGGCGGCCGTCGAGAATATCTGGCTCTTCTTGGTAGGCACGGTTGTATTTTTCTCGATCAGCTTGGTGGTGACCCCGCCCAGGGTTTCAATACCGAGGGAAAGAGGGGTAACATCAAGCAGGAGGACATCCTTGACGTCTCCCTTGAGTACACCGCCCTGAATGGCGGCGCCGATGGCGACAACCTCGTCGGGATTGACGCCTTTATGCGGCTCCTTGCCAAAGATCTCCTTGACCTTCTCCTGGACCTTGGGCATACGGGTCATGCCGCCGACCAGGATTACCTCGTTGATATCGGATGCGCTCAGGCCTGCATCCTTCAAGGCCGTCTGACAGGGACCGGCGGTCCGTTCAATCAGGTCTTCCACCAGGCTTTCCAGCTTGGCCCTGGACAGCTTGATGTTCAGGTGCTTGGGACCGGTGGCGTCAGCCGTGATAAAGGGCAGGTTGATGTCCGTTTCCATGGCGGTTGACAGCTCTTTTTTCGCCTTTTCCGCCTCTTCTTTCAACCGCTGCAGGGCCATGTTGTCGTTGCGCAGGTCAACGCCCTGGTCGCGCTTGAACTCGTCTGCCAGCCAGTTGACGATCCGCATGTCAAAGTCTTCACCGCCGAGAAAGGTATCGCCGTTGGTGGATTTTACCTCAAACACACCGTCACCGATCTCCAGGATAGACACGTCAAAGGTGCCGCCGCCAAGATCGAAGACCGCTATTTTCTCTTCGCCTTTCTTGTCCAGGCCATAGGCCAGGGACGCGGCCGTGGGCTCGTTGATGATTCGCTGCACGTCCAGTCCGGCGATTTTGCCCGCATCCTTGGTCGCCTGACGCTGCGAGTCGTTAAAATAGGCCGGTACCGTGATAACGGCCTCGGTCACGGGCTCGCCCAGATATTCTTCAGCGGTCTGTTTCATCTTGCCAAGGATCATGGCCGAAATCTCTGCCGCACTGTATTTTTTACCGTCTACCTCGACCATGGCTTCGCCGTTCGGGCCTTCCACAATCTTGAACGGGCTGATCTCAATGGATTTCTGCACTTCGGGATCGGTGAATTTCCGCCCGATGAGTCGTTTGATGGCAAAAAGCGTTTTGGTGGGATTTGTGACCGCCTGTCGTTTGGCCACCTGGCCCACCAGTCGTTCGCCACTGTCGGTGAAGGCGACCACGGACGGTGTCGTCCTGTTACCCTCGCTGTTTTCGATTACCTTGGGCTCGCCGCCCTCCATGATAGCGACACATGAGTTGGTCGTACCGAGATCGATTCCAATAATTTTCCCCATGATTATATCTCCTGTCTCCTTTTGGTATCAGTCTTCAGCATTCGAGCTGATTATGTATGATTTATGTATAAGTAACGTCAGGGTGTTCCCGACGGTTTTTTCCAGGTGGATGGTCCGTTTGAACGGGCCGTTTCATCCGCATCATTACAATGCGCATGATCTGCGCTTTGTCAAGGCCTGTTGGTTATGAATCTTTACCGCTGGAAACAACGACCTGCGCATGGCGCAGCACCCGGTCCTTAAAACGATATCCCTTGGCAAATTCACTGATTACATGGTTTGCCGGCACCTCGTCGCTTGCCTCCATGGTCAGGGCGTCCATTTCATCGGGATTAAATTCCCTGCCGACCGATTCGATGGGCGTGACCTCAAATTTTTCCAGCACCGACAACAGCCCCTTGTAGGTCAGTTCAATTCCCTCGAGCATGGACGCAAGCTTGCTGTCTGCATCCTTGGTTTCTGTTTTGGCCTGTTCCAGCGCCCTTTCCAGATTGTCGACGGTGGGGAGCAACTCCCGCAGGATATTTTCTCCCGCGTACTTGACCATTTTTTCCTTTTCCCGCTCCATGCGCTTTTTGTAATTATCGGCATCAGCGGCAATGCGGAGCATACGTTCCTTGGTCTGTTCAAGCTCCGCCTGCAGGTCGGTGGTTTCTCCGGTATCACCGTCATTCTGGTCGGCGATGTCTTCAACCGCACCCAGTTCCTCCGGAATCTCCATTTCTTCACGCAATTTTTCTTCTTCCTGTCCCCTTCTTTTCTCTCCCACCTGTTTACTCCTGTCTTGTGGTTATTGGTATTATTTATACTATCGTTTCATGACCCTCTGGTCCGGATCCTCGACGGGCCAGGCTGTTACAGTGTCGGGCCATCTGCCTTGATGTGACCCGGACAAATCTGGTCGGAACAATAAGTATGGGAAAAACCGGTGTCAAGAGGGGAAAATGACGCAACTGTTATGAAAAACAGGAGGAATCGCCCGCGCCGGTTCCAGGCGCGGTTCCAGGCGCGGTTTCAGGCGCGGTTCTGGGCGCGGGCGATGTTGGGATCAGGAGTTGAGGTACCTGTCGATGGCAGTGGCGATGGTGGTAAAGATTTTAATAAATTCCTTTTCGTCACGTTCAAGCAGGGTGATACGAAATCCCTGCAGGGTGGTGGCAAATGAAGACAACGGCACAACACAGACGCCGGTGGAGGCAAGGAGGTAGTAGACAAAACGTTTATCAAGGGAAACATCCGGTCCGGATACCAGTGCTTCCACGGTTTTCCGGACCTCATCGTTTTCAATGGGCAGGGTTTGGGAATGGGTGAGCAGGCCGTCGGTGAAGACAACACTCATATAGAAGGCGCCGTTGGTTCGGTTGACAAGGATTCCCCGGGTGTCCTTGAGAATGTCATAGGCGATATTGGAGTATTTTTCATAGCGGCGGATACGCTCGTCGAGATACTGCTGATATCCGGGATGGCTTTTGATCCTGGGCAATACCACCTGGGGCAGGGTGGTGGAGCAGACCTCCAGCATCTTGGCATTGAGGATTGATTTGACATAGGTTTCAAACATAGGGTCACGATGACCGTTATAGACCTCTATCCAGCCGCAGCGGCCACCCGGCCAGGGCATCTCCTTGGAGGTCCCGCGCATGCAGAGCGCCGGCACCCTGTCACCGATGACCGTACACAGCGGAGCGGCCACGGTGCCGTTGTAGGTGATGTTCTGATAGACCTCATCACAGATGATAAATAGATCGTTTTTTTCGCAGATTTCAACAATGGCGCGGATGACCTCGGCCGGGTACACCGCCCCGGTCGGGTTGTCCGGGTTGATGACCAGGATACCGGCAACCGCGGGATTGTACTTGATATGGTTTTCAATATCTTCCAGGTCCGGATACCAGAGATTGTTGGGGTTTAGGATATAGGTTACCGGCTGGTCACCGGCATGGGCAGCTTCCGCCGAGGAATGGGTGGTGTAGCTCGGGGTCGGCACGATAACTCTGGCCGTACGCTTGAGAAAGCCGAAGACCTTGGAGATGGCGTCACCCAGACCATTGAAAAAGATGATATCCTCGGCATCTATTTGCACTCCGCCCATGGCGTTGGTATCGGCGGCAAGATACTCGCGGGTTTCCAGGATGCCCTTGGTCGGGCTGTAGCCGTAGGTACTGTTTTCCCGGACCGCATCGGCAACGATATCCTTCATCCAGTCGGGAATTTCCTCGCCCTTGGCAATCGGATCTCCGATATTTTCCCAGTTGACCCGGACGCCCAGCTTTTGCAGCTTGGTGCCGACATTGACGATGTTTCTGATTTCATAGGTCAACTCGCCAGCGCCTATGTGGAGGATGTCAGTGCGCATAACTCCTTTCTCCGTTTTCCGGTCCGTTACCTGGAAGAGGGAGGTGGTTCTGGATTAACGTCCGGATTTGCTTTATATTTTTTATTGGCTTGACCAAGCCGTCCGCATCGGCCCTGGCAAACCCTGGAATTTAGCCTCATACCACGGCAGGCCGGCACCGTCAACCTGGACGCCTGAAAAAATGATTGTTCAGGATTTTCTGCCAGTCATGGTATGTTCTGCGCCATGCTGTGGGGAAGTGGGCGACCATAATGATGTCTACCTTGCCCTGCCGTTATTCCAGATTTTCTTCCTCTTGTCGTGTCTCGATTCTGGAGTTGTCGAGTTCCCGGCCCATGTCCGGATGGTACAACCGGTATTGGTTGCGGCCGGCTTCCTTGGCCTGGTAGAGGGCTATGTCAGCGCGTTTTATGACACCTTCTATGTCGGTCGAGTCATCGGGATACAGGGCTATGCCGATGGAAGTTGAGATTTCCAGCTCATGATTATCAAGAATTATTGGCTCCTCCAGGGCCTTGAGAATTTTTTTGGCAACAACCTCGGCCCCTTCCCGACCGCGCAGGTTGTCCAGGATAAAGACGAATTCATCGCCGCCGATTCTTGCTACCGTGTCCGATTGCCGGCACTGGTTCTGTAACCTTTTGGCCACGGCAATGAGAAGCTCGTCCCCGACATCGTGGCCTAAGGTATCGTTGATCTGTTTGAACCGGTCGAGATCAAGAAAAAGGATACCCAGTTTGGTCCTGTTTCTTTTGGCCTTGAGGATGGCCTGATCGAGACGATCTTCAAAGAGAAGCCGGTTGGGCAGTCCTGTCAGGGAGTCATGGTGGGCCAGGCGATAAAGTCTGGACTTGCTTTCCCGCAATTCTTTTTCTATCCTCAGCCGGTCGGTTATGTTCCGTGCCACTTCGATGACGCCGTAAATATTTCCCTCCTGGTCACGCAGGGGCGAGGCCTCGATTTCATAGGTATTGTTGACACCGTTGCCATGGTAGGAGCGATGGATCAGGGTCACGGAACGCTTTTGCCTGCGCACCTCCTGCACAGGACAGGGGAAGTTCTTGTCTGAACAGGGTTTGGTGCGGCCGAAAAAAAACTGGTAACATTTTTCATTGGTAAGCGAGGTGATTTCAGGGTCCACGCGCAACATTTTTGCCGCAATCCTGTTGATGAGCAGGATGGTGTAGTCGGTGCCAATGGCCATGACCGGGTCGGCGGCGCCGTCGATCACCGTCTGCAGGAAATTTCGCTCGTGGCTGACCGCTTCATGCAGTTGTTTTTCAACGGCAGCCAGGGTTTCTTCCTGCTGTTTCTGAAGGGTAATGTCCTGGTGGGTTCCGGTCATTCGCACCGGCATGTTCTTTTCGTCCCGCTCCACAACCCTGCCCCGGTCCAGGAACCATTTCCAGTTTCCCAGCCTGTCCTTGATCCGGTATTCGATCCGGTATTCATCGGTCTTGCCGGCCAGGTGATCGTTAAGCACCTGCAAAACCCTGTCCTGATCGTCGGGATGGATGATGCCCTGGAGCGGTGAAACACCGGGATCATTATCATCATCCTGGTAGTGGAGGATTTTTTTCCGGTCCGGGCTGGTATACATTTCCCCTGTTTTGATATTCCAGTCCCAGAGACCGGCCCTGGAGGCATAAAGGGCCAGCTCAAATCGTTCTTCCACCCTCTTTAATTCCAGTTCTCGCTGCCGGGCCTCTTCCGCGGCAAACAGTCGTCCCAGGGCCTGGCCGATTGAAGCGGCCATGTTTTGATATTCATCCAGGACAGCCTGTCCGATTGGACGGGTACGGGGAACCTCGACGACGAGAAAGCCGGCCAGACCCGGACGGCAGCGAATGGCCGTGGCTATGGCAGTATTTTTTCCCTGGTCATCACTGCTGCAAACGCCACAGTGACAATGGGTACAAAGGACAGCGGAACCATCTTCCTTTTCCAGACAGAGGCGGCCGCATTCGGGCAGTTCCGAGTCACGCAACCGCTGCATGATCTGTTCAAAGCGATCGCCAAGCCCTGCCTCGGCGGTAATGACACTGCCCGCCTCGTTATCAAACAGGACGATCATGGCGCTGTGATTGAGACCATTGGCGATGAGCAGGTCGCAGATTCCCTGGAGCAGGGTCGGCAGGTCCTGTTCTCTGAGTAGCAGCCGGTGAACGGCAAGAGAGGCGGCGAGCAGGTCGTTATCGGCTGGGGGAATAATTGGTTGCATAACAAAATATAGGCAAGGAACCGTAGTGGAAGCGAGGAAGTTATGTCGTTTTTGTATAGCTTTTAAGTTTATTGAGCAGGGTTTTTCTGGTGATTTGCAAACGGCGTGCCGCTTCACTGCGATTACCACCGGTTTCTTCCAATGTCTTCAGAATCAGGGCTTTTTCCGCCTCTTTAAGGGTTGCCGGTTTGGCCGTTTCTTCCGGGGCATGGTTGTCGGCCCACCGTTGGATGGTCATGGGCAACCCGTTGGTGTCAAGATATTCACCCCGCATGAGGATGACACCCCGTTCAATGGCATTTTCCAGTTCACGAACATTACCCGGCCAGGGATAACGGCCCAGAATATCCATGCATTCCGGAGTGATGCCGACCACCTGCCGGTTGTTCTTTTTGGCAAATTTTTTCAGGAAAAATTCGGCCAGCAGGGGGATGTCCCCTGTTCGCTGCCGCAGGGCCGGGACATCGAGGACCACGACATTTAACCGGTAATAGAGATCTTCCCTGAAGTTGCCCCGGGCTACTTCCTCTTCCAGGTTGCGATTGGAGGCCGCCAGGATGCGGACATCAACGGCCAGGGTTTCCTGGCCACCCACCCGCTGCAGTTCATGTTCCTGCAGGACCCGTAACAGCTTGGCCTGCATGGCTGGGGAGGTTTCACCGATTTCATCAAGGAACAGGGTTCCGCCCTGGGCCTGGATAAACCGTCCCTCCCTGCGCTTGTCGGCGCCGGTAAAGGCGCCCTTTTCATGGCCAAACAATTCTGATTCAAGCAGGTTTTCCGCCAGGGCGGCACAGTTGACCTTGACAAACGGCCCCTGGGCCCGATGGCTCTTGTAATGAAGTGCCGAGGCAACCAGTTCCTTGCCGGTCCCTGATTCACCGGTAATAAGAACAGTCGCCTCGGTGGGGGCGACATGGAGGATCATGTCCCACAGACTGCGCATGCATTCCGATGCCCCGATGATCCGGTCGTCCTCGCCAAAGGGCTCACCGGAGATGGACGGGGCCTGGGCCTGCTGGCGGTGGCCCATGGCGACTTCCAGGGTTTCCCGCAACCGGTCAAAGTCCAGGGGCTTGGTCAGATAATCATGGGCGCCCTGTTTAATGGCGGCAACCGCGGAATCAACGGAAGAGTAGGCCGTCATGATAACCACTGGAATGGCCGGATTGATACCATTGATTTTCCGCAGGGCCTCCATGCCGTCCATGGTGGTCATGCGCACGTCCATGAGGATGGCATCAAAGGGGCCCTCTTCAACCGCTCTGACCGCTGTCACTCCGTCGTCGGCCTCGGTGGTCTTCCAGCCCCATTCGTTAAACAGGGAGGTCAGCATATAACGGTGGACCTGCTCGTCGTCGACAACGAGTATGCGCGGTTGTGTTTTGTTGTGGCTCATGAGTTGGACAGACAAGGATAAAACACCATTGCGGTTTGGTATAATGCGTAATTCAGCAGCCGGCTGTTTCCTGTATGTTTTTCAGTGCGAGGTTTCACAAAACAGGGTAAGTCGTCACGGGCACCCCGCTTTCGGAGTCTCGCAGGCTCGCTTACCTGTACGGTCGCGATTGTCCGCATAGAGGGGCTATAGCGAACAATCACGCCTGCACAAAATCGGGGCACCCGTGCCAACTTACAATTCTTCGCAAAATGAAAACAAATAGTTATATAACCTGTGATCAATTACAAAACAGGGTATCGTATTCATTTATCAATTCTTTACTGTACCATTAAAAGAGCTCTCTGTGCAAACGGAACATACCCTTGAAATAAAAAAGATTATAGCCGGTGGTCAGGGCCTTGGCCATCTTGATGACGGCCTGGTGGTCATGGCGCCATTTGTCCTTGGTGGCGAACTGGTTCGGGTTGCAGAAATACGTCGTCATTCCGGTTATATCAAGGCCGGACTTCTCGAGGTTCTCCAGCCCTCGCCCCACCGCCGGCAGCCCAGGTGCAGCTATTTTGGCCGTTGCGGCGGCTGTGACTTGCAACACATCGCCTTTGCCGAACAAGCCGGCATAAAAGGGGAGATTGTTGGCGAGATGATCAACCGGGCCGGTCTGTCTCCTCGGGCCGGGGTGGGGGCAACCCTGCCGTCGCCGCAGGCAGAGGGGTATCGGCACCGGGTACGGTTTCATCTGTCCAGAAGAGGTGAAATCGGCTTTCATCGCTTTGGAACCAATGACCTGGTCCGGGTTAACCATTGTCTGCTGGCAGTACCGGCCATCAACCTGACTCTTAAGGAGTTGATCACCTCCGGTCTGGCGGCGAAAATAGGTCTTTTTTGCCGGCAGATTGAATTTGTCTGCTCACCGGATGATCAATCGGTGTCCGCCACCCTGATCCTTGCGGGCAGCAGGAAGATGCCGGATACGTTGCTCGCGGCGATTTCTGATCTGCACTCCCTTTCCGGGCTGGTGGTACGCAGACGCAAAAAGATTGTGTTTGCCGGGGGCAATACCAGCGCCTGTCAAACCTTTTCCAATGGGCCATTGTCCTATACCCTGCACTGGGACAACCAGTGTTTTTTTCAGGTCAATCCTGAACAGAACAGGCAGCTTGTGCAGCTTGTGCTTGAATGTGCCGGTGATGTGACAGGGCAGCGGGTGCTGGACCTGTTTTGCGGCATGGGCAATTTTTCCATTCCCCTGACCCTTGCCGGGGCAGAGGTGACAGGGGTTGAGTGGAACCGGCGGGCGATTGGAGCTGCCCGTGGCAATGCCGCATCCGTCGGTATGGATGCAATCACCTTTGTGGCGGCGGATGTCACCGAATTCATCCAGGAATGCCTTGGGGCGGGCAACCAGTATGACATTCTTCTCCTTGACCCGCCGCGACAGGGAGTTGGCCGGGCCGCCCGCTTGCTGCCCGCCCTGGCAGCCGGAAAAATTATCTATATATCCTGTGATCCCGCCACCCTGGTCCGGGACCTGCGGGTTCTTGTGCGGGCAGGCTATCACCTTTTATCTCTGACGCCGGTTGACATGTTTCCCCAGACACACCATATTGAATCTGTGGCGGTCCTGGAAAAAAATTGACATCGTCTTGTGTTCGCACTACCTATGATGGCGTCGTAAAAACTTCGATCTACTGCGTCGTGTGTCCTGTGGCGATTCGTGGGTATACTATATGTATAGTTAAGACCCGCCACAGGACACTGTTCCTTGTATATCTGTGTTTTTACTTAGCCATCTTTAAGTATTGCCTGGACTTTTTACGAGTTCATCACCTATGGAAAATTCAGATTCAAAAAAAATGGCCGGTACAGACGAGTGGAAAGACCGGACTTCCAACACGAAATTTAAGTAAACCAGCGCCGGTTCGGCGAGCATAGAGGAAAGATGATGACGACCGCAACCACGGGTCGATTTGCAGCAGACGGGTTGCCCGTCCTGATAGGCAGTGTGCCCCTGATCGATTATAAAAAAGCTCTTGAGTGGATTTTTGCGACAACGCCGGAAATCCCTCTCTGGCCGCAGCTGCCCCACAATCCGCTTGAGCGGATGATGCCGCAGTTTGCCGAGGGCATTCCCTGTATTGTTGAAGAAAATATAGTTGATCCCGAGGGACGCATCCTCTTTGATATAACCCATGCCGGTTTTGAGGAGGAAATGCTTGCCTTTTATGAGGAATATCTCATGGCCATGGAAGATCCTGCCGTGCTTGCCTCCTCCCGTTTTCAGGTATCCCGGGAACGGGCCACGGGTCTGTATCTTTTTCTCGAGGCCCTGGCAGACCATGCCGATAGACTCAAGGCTGTCAAAGGCCAGGTGACCGGCCCCTTCACCATGTTGACAGGGATCAAGGACCGGGAGGGCAGGGCCGGATATTTTGATGACACCATTCGTGACATGGTCATCAAGGGGATCAGCATGAAGGCCGCCTGGCAGACCCGGATGCTTGCGGCCAGGATGGAAGAAATTGCCGGAGACGGGGCCGGGCCGGTATTGATGTTTATCGACGAGCCTGCCCTGGCCGGGCTGGGTTCATCTGCCTTTATCGGGGTCACCGACGGGGAAATACAAACCATGATTAATGAGGTCGCCGATGCGGTTCATAGCGCCGGCGGTCTTGTCGGTATCCATGTCTGCGCCAACACCAACTGGTCTGTTCTCCTTGGTTCCGCCATCGATATCATCAGTTTTGATGCCTTTGGCTATTTTGACAAAATGGCGGCTCTCAAACCAGAGGTCGGAAATTTCTTTGGCCGTGGCGGCATTCTGGCCTGGGGCGGGGTGCCGACATCCCGGGAAGAGGAGATAGACGGCCAGTCCACCGACTCCCTGGCAGCATTGTTTAACCGGCAGATGCAGTCCTTTGTCACTGCGGACATGGATATGAAGTCCCTTCTCCGGCAGACCCTGATTACCCCGAGCTGCGGGACCGGGTCTCTTTCCCGGCAGGCCGCGGAAAAGGTGCTTTCGCTCACCAGGTCAACGGCTGATTGCCTGCGGGCCCAATATCTCTAACCTTGATGGCGTCGTAAAAACTTCGATCTACTGCGTCGTGTGTCCTGTGGCGATTCGTGGGCATACTACATGTATAGTCAAGACCCGCCACAAAACACTACTTCTTGTATATCTGTGTTTTTACTTAGCCATCTTTAAGCATTGTCTGGACTTTTTACGAGTTCATCAAACTTTATTTTATCTTTTAATCTCTTTTATAACATCGCTATTTCCATGGATAATGAAAACAACCTTATAAAAGCCCGCCGGGAAAAGGCGGGCATTCTGGCCGAATCCGGCGTCAACCTGTTTTCCAATACCTTTACCTCTCCCCAGCCGATCAAGGATATCCTGCCCCGCGGCGAGACCCTGGCTCCGGAATCCCATGAACAGGACGGGGGAACATATCGGGTGGCCGGACGTATCATGTCCATGCGTAAATTCGGCAAAGCCGCCTTCTTTCATATCCAGGACGAAAGCGGGCGCATCCAGATCTATGCCCGCCGGGACCTGCTTGGGGACGAGACCTTTGCTCTGTTTAAAAAATGGGACGTGGGTGATATTGTCGGTATTGAAGGGAAACTGTTTAAAACCAAAACCGGCGAACTCTCGATTGAAGCGGCAACCCTGCAGATGATCACCAAGTCCCTGCGGCCGCTGCCGGAAAAATTTCACGGCCTGACCGATGTGGAAACCAGGTATCGCCAGCGGTATGTTGATCTGGTCGTGAATCCGGAAGTACGGGAAACCTTTCGCAAGCGGGTGGAGATTATTCGTCTCATCCGTGAATTTTTCACCAACCGCGGTTTTCTGGAGGTGGAAACCCCCATGATGCAGCCGGTTCCCGGCGGCGCGACGGCCAGGCCGTTCAAGACCCACCATAACGCCCTGGACATGGATCTTTTTTTGCGCATTGCTCCGGAATTATACCTCAAGCGGCTGCTGGTCGGCGGTTTTGAACGGGTTTTCGAGATTAACCGCAACTTTCGCAACGAGGGGTTGTCCACCCGCCATAATCCAGAATTTACCATGCTGGAGTTTTATCAGGCCTATGCCACCTACCACGACCTGATGGACCTGACCGAAGAGCTGATTTCCTGGCTGGCCTACGAGGTCACCGGGTCCATGGAGATAACCTACCAGGGGGTTGCGGTTGACCTGTCGCCGCCCTGGCAGCGCTATACCATGGACGAGGCCCTTGTGCATGTGGCCGGGATTGATCCGGATATTCTGACGGATGAGGGCCGGGTCAAGGCCCTGGCCAGAGACAGGGGTATTGTCCTCCAGCCCGGCGCCGGTATCGGCAAGGCCAAGACGGAACTCTTTGAACTGGAGGTGGAAGAAAAGTTGATCAACCCGACCTTTATCACCTCCTACCCAACCGAGGTCTCTCCCCTGGCCAGGCGCAATGAAGAGGACCCCTCGGTAACCGACCGCTTTGAGCTTTTTGTCACCGGCCGGGAAATCGCCAATGCCTTTTCCGAACTCAATGATCCCATGGACCAGTACGAGCGCTTTGCCCGTCAGATCAAGGACCGTGGCGATGACGAGGAAATTCATCCCGAGCTTGACCATGATTATATCCGCGCATTGGAATATGGCATGCCTGCGGCTGCCGGCGAGGGCATCGGCATTGATCGTCTTGTCATGCTGTTGACCGATTCGCCTTCCATCCGTGACGTGATCCTGTTCCCCCATCTAAAGCCGGAAACAGGGGGAGGCGGGAAAAAGAAAAAAAAGAAATAACCACCAGGTCCGGCTGTTGTGATGGCGTTTCGTAACTGATAGGCCACGGGTTATGTAAGTATTCATATTCATTCTGCAGGAGGGGTAGTATGAAAATTGTCTGGTCATTATTGGTCTTCCTCTTTCTCTGCCCGGCTCTTCTTTCCGCGGCCGAGGTCAACAAGGGGCAATGCGCCTCAACAATCAATATGTACTGCACCATGTGTCACACTACCGAGCGTATCTGCGCGGGGTTGCAGAAAAATGACAGCGACGCCTGGAAGAAGATTCTGCAAAGAATGTCTGACAATAATGAGGATATTGATGCAACCGTTCGCAAGGTCGTTCATGGTTGTCTGACATCCCTGCCATCGGTTACATCCATTGTCTGCCCAAAATAGAAGTTCTCTGTCAACGCCTGCATGGTGGCCGGGGACCAGGGAAAGAGTTCCCGGCCCACGGACAGGTGCAGATAACAGTATCCCCGGCCCCGGACCGGAGTTCGCATGAGCTTTGAATGGTTTGTCAGCCTTCGCTACCTGCGGGCAAAGCGCAAGCAGAAATTTATCTCCCTGATCTCCATCATATCGGTACTCGGCGTTGCTGTCGGCGTTATGGCCCTTATCGTTGTTCTGTCCGTGTATACAGGATTTACCGAAGGGCTGCGTGACCAGATCATCGGTATCAATGCCCATGTGCTGGTGCAGCGTTTTTCCGGCTCCATTGATAACCCCGCAGCTGCCATTCAGAAGATTGTGTCGGTCCCCGGAGTTGCCGCCGCCACTCCGGTTATCTATGGTCAGGCATTGATCAGCTCCGGGGCCGGTTCCACCGGGGTAAGCCTGCGTGGCGTTGATCCGGCCACGGCCGGCCGGGTCATCGGGCTGGAAAAAAAGATGAAAGGCGGCAGCTTTAAGGATATCCTTCCTTCCGACGGCCTGCCGGCAGTAATCCTTGGTGTTGAGTTGGCCCGCCAGTTGCGGGTAAGCCGGGGTGGCAGGATCAGGTTTGTGTCGCCCAACGGCCCCCTTTCCCCCATGGGTATCCTGCCCAGGGTCCTGACCTGCCGGGTGGCCGGTGTGTTTGAAACCGGCATGTTTGAGTATGATTCCACCATGGCCTTTGTCAATCTGAAGACGGCCCGAACCCTGACCGGCCTGGGCCGCGGCGTTCATGCCATCGAGGTGCGGGTGAACAACATTGATGACGCCGACAGGGTGGCGCGTGCCATCGGTAAGAGGCTGGGGAGGGAATACTCGGTCCGTGACTGGATGCAGATCAACAGGAATCTGTTTGCGGCCCTGAAACTTGAAAAGGTCGGTATCTTTATAGCCCTTGATCTGATTATTCTGGTGGCAGCACTCAATATTATCAGCGCCCTGGTCATGGTGGTGATGGAAAAAAAGCGGGACATCGCCATCCTGAAATCCATGGGCGCCACCAGCCGCTCCATTGTCCGCATCTTTTTTTATCAGGGCATGATCATTGGCATATTTGGCACGGTCCTGGGCGTGCTGAGCGGACTTGGCCTCTGTGGACTGTTACACCGTTACCCGATCATCGAGCTGCCGAGAAATGTCTATCCCATGTCCACCATGCCCATTAAGGTGGTGCCGATCGACGTTGTTGTTATCGCTGTTTCCGCTGTCTTCATCACTCTGATCGCCACCCTGTATCCATCCTGGCAGGCGTCCAGGGTCAGGCCGGCCGAGGCCTTGAGCTATGAGTGATATTCTTTTGCAGGCAAGGGGGTTGCGGAAAGGCTTTGGGGAAGGGGCCGGACGGATAGAAGTGCTGCAGGGGGTCGATCTGACGGCGCGGCGCGGCGAGATGACGGCCATTGTCGGCGCGTCCGGCTCCGGCAAGACCACCCTGTTGCAGATACTGGGCACCCTGGACGCACCTGATGAGGGGGAGCTTCTCTTTAATGATCGTTCATTGCTGGGGTGCAACGAGGATGAACTGAGCAGACACCGGAATGTTAATATCGGTTTTATCTTTCAGTTTCATCATCTCCTGCCTGAATTTACGGCCCTGGAAAACGTCATGCTGCCAGGCCGTATCGGCGGACAGCGGCTGGATGAGTTGGCCCGGCGGGCGGAACAGTTGCTGGCCCGGGTAGGGCTTGAAAACCGTTTGCATCACCGTCCGGGTGAGCTTTCCGGGGGTGAACAGCAGCGGGTGGCCCTGGCCAGAGCCCTTGTTGTCCAACCACTGTTGCTGCTGGCCGATGAACCCACCGGTAATCTCGATATGAAGAGCGGCAGCGATGTGTTTTCCCTGTTGCAGGAACTCTGCCGATCCCTTGGGCTTTGCGTGATCATGGTCACCCATAATCTTGGTCTTGCCGAGGAAATGGATAAAAAATTTTCTCTTGTCGGCGGCAAACTTCAGAAAAACCCTTGGCCTGCAAGCGAAATCACGGAAAAGCGTAAATAATTCGCTGGGTTGACAGCCATGTTGTATCTATGGTACTATTTTATAATTCAGCCGTAAAATGGGGGAGATGGGGGAATTTCCCGGGCCGGACACCTACCCGGTGTATTCGGCATTTCTGGTTGGATACCAGTATTTATAATCCGGCCAAACCGGTTGCCCGGCAACTGTTTTGTCCGACTGTATTGGATTTTTTTTTAAGCGGCAAAATATTCCATGGAACTCTTCCAGCATCTGCCCTGTCCCGCCTTTATCCTTGAACAGGACTTTTCCATAGCTAGGGCCAATGATGCCGCATCCCAGCTTTTTAATAAGTATACCTTCAACGACGGCAATATTGCGCTGTCCTCCATCTGTCCTCGGGAAACAGCCGATGATCTGCGTGCGGCGGTCTTTCGCGCAAAAGAAGGTGATCGGATTAAGCGGACCATCACCATGTTTAACCGTGGTCCGGACCCGATTACGGTTGGAGTCTGCCTGCGCATGCTCCCGGACAGGACCACTCTGCTCCTGTTGACCGAACATGACCGGGACAAGAGCTGTTCACCGGGATGCAGGAAACTGCGTATTCTGGAAGAACAGTACCAGCATAATCCGGCGGGAATACTCCTTGTCAACGACAGGATGGAGATGATCTCCTATAATCGTCGCTTCCTGGAAATGTGGCATATTCCCAAACATATTCAACAGAGCCGGGACGAAAACGAGAGTCTGCAGGCCGTGCTGGACCAGCTTGAGGACCCTGAAAATTTTCTGGCCCAGGTGCATGAGCTTTACAAGAATCCGAAACAGTCCAGTGCGGATGAGATCAGGTTAAAAGACGGTCGTGTCTTTTATCGCCATTCGTTTCCCGTGTATTCCGGTGAAGTTTACCATGGCCGGGTCTGGTATTTCCTGGATATTACCTCCCTGAAGGCTGCGCAACGCAGGATCGTCCGGCAGCAGAAGTTTCAGCGGACCATCCTGGAACATATTCAGGACGGGATTGTCGCCTGTAATGCCAGAGGGCAGCTCATCATGTTTAACCGGGCCAGTCGGGAAATTCACGGTTGTGATCTGACCCAGGTCCCGCAGGAGGAGTGGTCAAACTTTTATCAGCTCTTCCACGCCGATGGCGAGACACCATTAACAACAGATGAGATTCCACTTGTTCGTGCCTTTCAGGGGCGGGATGTTCACAATCAGGAAATGGTCGTGCAATCAAGGAATGGCGACAAGAGGGAGTTGCGGGTCAACGGCCAGGCCATGTATGATAATGACGGTCGCAAGCTTGGCGCTGTTGTCAGTCTGCATGATATTACCGACCTGAACAAGGCCAGAAAAAAACTGCATCACCTGGCCTACCATGACGATCTGACCGGGCTTGCCAATCGTCGTCTTTTCCATGATCTTCTCAAGCAGGAGCTGAGCCGGTCAGGGCGAAACAGAGAACGAACAGCGGTCCTGTTTCTTGATCTTGATAATTTCAAACAGATCAATGACCGTTATGGCCATCAGGCCGGCGATGAGTTGTTAGTTGAACTTGCCGAATCTCTTTGTCAGCGCCTGCGCGAATCCGATATTCTCTGCCGCTGGGGAGGAGACGAGTTTGTTATTGCCCTGCCGGAGATTGCAGACAGTGATATGGCCTGCAGAGTGGCCAAAAAGATCTGCCGAATTGTTCAGGACGACGTGGCTGATCGGTATAGAGATTGCGGTCTAAGCGTGTCCGTCGGGGTTGCCCTGTATCCGGATAACGGAACAAGCCCTGATAATCTTATCCGTCAGGCCGACATGGCCATGTACCTGGCAAAACAAAAGGGAAAAAACAGGGTCTGTCTTGCACCGCGCGAATCTTCCCCTGAAATACCGCTCATAGAGTATTGCAGGACCTGTGCCCGTCCTTAGCGGGAGACTTTTCTTCCTGGCATCCCCACGGCTATCCCATATGCTGGAGAATGATCTGTAATATTCTTCGTACCGGCTCTGCCGCGCCCCAGAGCAGTTGATCGCCGACGCTGAACGCGCTCAGGTAGCGGGGGCCAAGGTTCATCTTGCGCAGGCGGCCCACAGGAATGTCCAAGGTGCCGGTGACCCGGGCGGGCGTCAGTTCCCGCAGGGTTTCCTCTTTGGTGTTGGCAACGAGGTACACCCAGTCATTCTGGTTTTCAATGGCGGCCTCGATATCTGCCATGGGCACGTCCCTGTTCAGCTTGATGGTAAAGGCCTGGCTGTGACAACGCATGGAACCCACACGCACGCAACAGCCGTCAATGGGAATCGGGTTGTTTTCCCTGCCAAGTATTTTGTTGGTTTCACTGATTCCTTTCCACTCTTCCCTGGTCTGGCCGTTTTCCATGGCCCGGTCGATCCAGGGGATCAGGCTGGCCGCAAGGGGAGCGCCGAAATTTTCGGTTGGAAAGGCCGGGTTCCGCAGGGTATTGATAACGTTTCGGTCAATGTCAAGAATGGCGGTTGCCGGATTATCGAGCAGGTTCTCGCAGTTTTCGCCGATGATGCGCATCTGGTTGACGAGTTCCCGCATATTTTTGGCCCCGGCCCCGGATGCTGCCTGATAGGTTTGCGAGGTTATCCATTCCACCCAGCCCTGTTCAAAGAGACCGGCAAGTCCCATTAACATAAGCGAAACCGTACAGTTACCACCGATATAATTTTTTATTCCTGCCTCAAGTCCCTGGTCAATAACCGACCGGTTGACCGGATCAAGGACAATAATTGCGTCTTTTTCCATCCGCAGGGTGGAGGCGGCATCGATCCAGTAGCCCTGCCATCCCGCTTTTCGCAGTTCAGGGTAGACCTTTGAGGTGTATCCGCCACCCTGGCAGGAAAGAAGAACATCGTTGGCCTGCAGCAGGTCGATGTTGCCACCATCCTGGAGGGTATATGTCCTGCCCTCGATGACCGGTCCGTCCTGTCCGGCCTGGGAGGTGGAAAAAAAGGTATACTCACAACCGGCAAAATCATTTTCCTCGCGCATCCGTTCCATCAGGACCGAACCGACCATGCCGCGCCAACCAATTATGCCTA
>JALVAI010000422.1 GCA_027011235.1 Desulfobulbaceae bacterium | reverse complement strand
AGCTCAAAGCCCAAAAAGATGGCCAGGACAAAAATCAATGTCAAATATACGGCTTCCATGTATTCCTCACTTTTTCATTATGCTCTTGTACATTTCGCTGAACAAGGCACCGTTATGGGTAATAAGTGCGCCCTTGATGATTTCATCCTCAAGGTTCAGATTGAACCGCTTTTTCTCCCTGTCCCAGAAATGATCTATAAAATTACCAAGGTTGGATGAATACATCTGGCTGGCGGTCAGGGCCACCCGGCCGGGCAGGTTCCCCAGGCCGATGACCTTCACCCCGTCAATTTCCACAATTTTATCCACCTCAGAGCCTTCCACATTGCCGCCGGTCTCCACCGCCATATCCACAATGACACTGCCCGGCGCCATGGCACTGATCATGGGGCGGTCAACAATGCGCGGCGCCGGACGCCCGAACAACTGGGCCGTGGTAATAACAATATCAGCGGCGGCGCAGGCCCTGGCCATGGCCTCCTTCTGTTTGGCCATCTGCTCCGGGGTCAGGGCCTTGGCATACCCGTCCTTGGTCTGGCCGGTCTCGCCGAGATCGACCTTGACAAATTTTGCCCCCAGCGATTTCACCTGCTCCTCGACAACCGGCCTGGTATCAAAGGCATCGACCCTGGCCCCGAGCCTGCGGGCAGTGGCAATGGCCTGCAGACCGGCGACACCGACCCCGATAATAAAGACCCGGGCCGGTTTGATGGTGCCGGCTGGGGTGGTCATCATCGGCAGAATTTTATCCAGCTGTTCGGCGGCAATAATCACGGCAACATACCCCCCGAGATTGGCCTGCGAGCTGAGCACATCCATCTTCTGGGCCACGGTGATGCGGGGAATCATCTCAAGGCTGATGGCGCTGATGCCGGCCGCCTTCATGGCATCAACCAGTTCCACCTCGTTAAAGGGGTCCAGGTAGCTGACATGAATAGATCCCCGGCGCATCAGGTCGATCTCCTCCCTGGGAGGCTTTCGTAATCGCAGGATGATGTCCGCCGTCTTCAGCATATCCTCCCGGGAGCTGCCGATCCTTGCCCCGACCTCGGTGTAGGCGCCATCTTCATAGCGGCAGGAGAGACCGAGCCCCTGCTCGATTTCCAGTTCTGCGCCAAGTTTGACCAGTTTTGCCGCTGTTGGCGGAATCATGGCCACCCGGGTCTCACCGGGATGGGTTTCTTTTATTACCGCAATTTTCATACACACTCTCCTTCCGCTTTAAAAAGGCAGGCCGGGCCTGCAACAGGATGGTATTTTGTCAGTCCCTTGCCGCCAGTCGAGACAGGAGACGATCATGGATATTATCAAAACCGCCATTGGAGAGAACGGCGACAATATCTCCGGGCAGACAGGTATCGACCAGAAAATCAAGAATGGTGTCGGTATCGGGAAAATAATACGCCTCAAGGCCCCGGGCCTGAAGGTCCTGCACCAGACGTGCCGAGGAAAACTGGTCTTCCGCTGCCACATCGGTAAGGGGTATATGCTCGCGAACAACTATCAGATCACCGGCGTCAAAGGCATGGGCATACTGCTGCTGAAAAATCGCCCGGCGGCTGGAATTGGTCCGAGGTTCAAACACGGTGATTAACCGCCGGTCCGGCCAGGCAAGACGCAGGGCGCGCA
>JALVAI010000421.1 GCA_027011235.1 Desulfobulbaceae bacterium | reverse complement strand
GAAATTGAATCCGCGGCCGCCTTCGAGGGTGGGACGATGGACAACGTTGGTGGCAGGCCGGTAGTGGCGGATAAAATCAAAGTTGGCGGTTGTGATCTCCTTGACGGTAAAGCCAAGGTTCCTGACCACGGTCAAGGCCTTGAGAAAGACCTCTGGCAGGAGTACGGCAGAGCCGATATTGAGGTAGACGCCGCCCTCCAGGCCGCTGACCAGGCGGCAGAACAGGCGAAAATCGTGATGGCTGGTTTTGCCGATGGCCTTGCCGTCGGCATGCGGATGAATGTGAATGATGTCGGTGCCGATGGCAACATGCACGGTCACCGGAATACCAAGGGTATATGCCTGGGCCAGCAAACTCTGGTCGTTATGGGGGAATCCATGGTCAACCAGGGCCCGACCCACCGCCTCTCCCATGCCGATACCCTTTTTTGCGCCTTCATTTATTGCCTTGTTCAGGAATTCGCCGGTCTCCCTGGCCGCTCCGAATGCACCCTGTCCGAGCACATCGGCGACCTCTTCCGATGTGCGGCCGACCATGGCGATTTCGGTATCGTGAATAATACCGGCGCCGTTTAAGGCAATGGAGGAGAGGATGCCCCGTTTCATCAGGTCAATGAGGATGGGGTTGAGCCCCACCTTGATGACATGGGCGCCCATGCCAAGCATCACCGGATGTTTTTTTCGTATCGCGGTTGCAACCCTTTTTGTTAATTCGGGAAAGTCAGCTCCGGCCAGCTGGGCCGGCAGGGCGGCGACAAGTTCTCCAATCCGCATGCCCGGCCTGAGAACATCGGCAAAGTCATTGACAGTAACCTTGGAGTGCCGGTCGTGGAGCGAATAGGTGCGAAGACCGGAAAAATCAAGCGGCTGCAGCTGGTAAGCGGACATAATGATAGCCTTAGAAGAAAACCTTGGAAGAAAACGGTCAAAGGGTTTGCTGATTGCCGAACATCCCTGTCTCCACCATTTCACAGAGCAGGTGCTCAATCCAGAGATGGGCCTCCTGGATATGGGGTGTGGAGTCCGAGGGAACATTGAGTACAAGGTCACAGATCGCGGCAAGGTCGCCGCCTGGGTGTTCTGTACCACCGGTCAGGGCAATGGTACGCAGGCCACGTTCCCTGGCCGTCCGCATGCCCTTCACAACGTTTGCCGAGGTGCCGGAGGTGGAGATCCCGAAGGCAAGATCTTCCGGCTTGGCCAAGGCCTGGACCTGCTTGGCAAAGATCTGATCATAGGAAAAATCATTGCCGATGGCTGTCAGGACCGAGGTGTCGGTGGTGAGAGCCAGGGCGGGCAGGGGACGCCGGTTGATGAGGAAACGGTTGACGAATTCAGCTGCCATGTGCTGAGCATCGGCGGCGGAACCGCCATTGCCGAAGATAAGCAGTTTGCCCTCATCCTCAAAGGTTTCCCTGATCCAGTCGGCCGCGGTGACAAGGGCATCGGCGGATTCCTTGGCAAAGGCCTCCTTTGCCATGATGGACTGCACCAGATTCATGGAGATAAGTGTTTTCATACTCTATAGAATGGAAGAAAAAACAGGGGCTGTCAAATAAAAAAGGCGTTTTCATACCGCTGTATGAAAACGCCCTGGTTACAATGGTGCGTGAAAATGTAAAATTTACTTTATCTGGCTGAGGATCTCCTCGGAGATTTCCTGGATGCCCTTGGAGCCGTCCACGGAGATAACCTTGGCGTCGCTCTTATTCTTGAAATAGTTGACAGCGGCCATGGTGCCGGTTTTGTCGTCATAATAGATGTCATGCCGCTTGTTAATGGCCTCCTCATCCTGATCATCGGCGCGGGTGGACAGCTCACCGCCGCAGACCCGGCAGACCAGTTTACCGTCTTTTTCCACCGGCTTGATGGCCTCAAAGGCGATGTGGTTGGGATGGTTCGGGTCGTTGGCGCAAAGTCTGCGGCCCATGATCCGTTCCTTGGCGATGTTGCGGTCAAGAACGATTTCAAGAACATAGTCAAGGGGCATGCCAGACTCTTTCAACGCCTTGTCCAGGGCCTCGGCCTGGGCCAGGGAACGGGGAAAACCATCGAGGATCCAGCCGTTTCCTTTTGATTTTCCAAGGGTCTCAAGGACCATGGGAATGGTAATATCATCGGGAACCAGGTCGCCGCGTTCGATATACTCTTTCGCCTTTTTACCGAGTTCGGTTCCACCTTTGATGTGCTCGCGGAAAATAGCGCCGGACTCGATGTGGTCCAGGCCATATTTTTTTGCTACAATGGCACCCTGGGTGCCCTTACCACTGCCGTTAGGTCCGAAAGCCAAAATGTTCATAAGTTCATCTCCCATACATTAAAAATTTAAAGGGGTACTCTCTCCGTTGGCGGAGGCGTAACCAGCAGGTTATGTTGGTCATGCAGAGAGGCTAAAAAAATGAATGGCCTCTCATTCAACAGCCTACTATAGCGTACCTTCCCCGGTTTGGCTATCAAAATATGTCGCTATTATTTTTGACAATGGTGCCGAAAGAGGGTACAAACTGGCGGCAGACAACAGGTTTGCGGCAAAGATAAATTCAAGGAAATAAACCGATAAACAGAACTGATGAAAGAGATCAAGGTAGGACT
This sequence comes from Desulfobulbaceae bacterium, assembly GCA_027011235.1. GTDB lineage: Bacteria > Desulfobacterota > Desulfobulbia > Desulfobulbales > Desulfobulbaceae > DRLX01. The sequence continues at coordinate 1,846 of JALVAI010000421.1, read as the reverse complement.
CATAGGGTTTGGAACCGTTGGCAGCGGCCTGGCCGAGGTCATGCTTGCCCAGCAGGAGAGGCTTGAGAAACGCAGCGGGCTTTGCGTGCGGTTGGCATCGGTTGCCGACATCAACATCAAGGCGTTGCCGCCGCAGTTTTCCGGGGTCCGTTTACACCGGGACGCGGCCGAGCTGATCAATGATCCGGAAATAGATATCATCGTCGAGCTGATCGGCGGTATCCAGCCGGCCAAGACCTTTGTCATGGATGCTATTAGTGCCGGCAAGCATGTGGTGACGGCAAACAAGGCCCTGCTTTCCCAGGAGGGCAAGGATATCTTTGCCGCTGCGGCGGCAAAGGGGGTTGAGGTCGGTTTCGAGGCCAGTGTCGGCGGCGGTATCCCGGTGATCAAATCCTTGAAAGAAGGACTGGTGGCCAATAAAATCCTCTCGATCATGGGGATAATGAATGGAACGGCCAACTATATCCTCACCCGCATGACCGATGAGGGCGTTGCCTTTGATGCGGTTCTCAAGGATGCGCAGGAACAGGGATTTGCCGAGGCCGATCCCACCTATGATATCGAGGGCATTGATACCGCCCACAAGCTGGCCATTCTCATGACCATGGCCTATGGCATGAATATTACCCACAACGATATCGCCACCGAGGGAATTACCCGGATCGAGCCGATGGACATCGAGTTTGCCCGCGAGTTCGGCTGCCGGATCAAGCTGTTGGCCATAAGCCGCAACCATGGCGAGCATGTGGAGGCCAGGGTGCATCCGACCATGGTGCCGGAAAGCCATCTGCTGGCCAAGATCGACGGCGCCTTTAATGCCATTCATTTCACCGGTGATATGGTCGGCAATGTTCTCCTCTACGGGCTGGGCGCCGGCAAGATGCCCACCGGGTCCGCTGTTGCCGCTGATGTGATGGATATCGCCCGTGATATTCATGCCGGTTCCGTGGGCCGGGTGCCGTCATTGTCCTACCTGCCCGAATATATCGGCGAGCGGAGGATAACCTCCATGGATGAGCTCTCCTGCCCCTATTATTTCAGGATCTCTGCCCGGGACGAGCCAGGTGTTCTGGCCGCCATTGCCGGTATTCTCAGCAAGAATGCGATCAGTATTGAATCCGTTATCCAGAAGGGTCGGCAGGAGAGCGGCCCGGTGGCCATTGTCATGCGTACCCATACCGCGCAGGAATCAGCGGTCAGCGCTGCCCTGCAAGAGATAGATGATCTTGCCGTGGTCACGGCGCCGACGGTAAAAATACGGATGCTTGAAGATGAATAGTGTTTTTTGCGGAAATGCAGCCTTCCTTTAATACCGGCGGGGGGAACAGGGATGAAATATATCCTGATCATTGGTGACGGCATGGGGGATGAGCCCATTGAAGAGCTTGGCGGTGCAACACCGCTTGCGGCCGCTGCCACGCCAGTCATGGACCGGTTGGCCCGGGCCGGTGAGCAGCTGCTGGTGCGCACGGTCCCGGAGGGCTATCCACCGGGCAGCGATGTGGCCAATCTCTCCCTGCTCGGCTATGAGCCGGAGAAATATTATACCGGCCGGGCGCCTCTGGAAGCCGCTTCCATGGGTGTAGACCTTGAGGACGATGAGCTGGCCTTTCGCTGTAACCTGGTCACCCTGGAACGAGAAAACGAACGGGTGATAATGCGCGATTACAGCGCCGGCCATATTACAACCCCGGAGAGTAGCTCTTTGATTACCGCGGTCGCCGAGCAATGCGGCACAAAACGTCTGCGCCTCTATCCAGGCATCAGTTATCGGCACCTGCTGGTCGTAAAGGGAGAACCTCCCGCCCTGACCACGGTTCCGCCCCATGATTACCTGGATAAG
>JALVAI010000420.1 GCA_027011235.1 Desulfobulbaceae bacterium | reverse complement strand
CCTGCAGATCATTCGTGATCCCTCCAGCATAGGCATCGCCTTTTTCCTGCCGGTTATGCTGTTGCTGCTGTTTGGTTATGGGGTGTCCCTTGACGCCCGCGATGTGGCCATCGCCCTGGTGGTGGAACAGCCCGGCCCCGAGGTTTCTTCACTAATCAGTGGTTTTTACCGCTCTGAATATTTCGCACCCCGGCTGATGTTTACCATCCAGCAGGCCGAACGCGCCATGATGGAACGCCAGGTGGACGGCATTGTCTGGCTGCGGTCCGATTTTGCCCGGCAGCTGCGTTCAGGGGGCAGGGCACCGGTTGCAGTTATCGTCAACGGTGTCGATGCTAACAAGGCCCGGCTTCTCCAGGGCTATGTCAACGGGGTCTGGTTGCAATGGCTGAGCAGGACATCGGCCGAGCTTGGCCGGCCGCTGCATATTCCGATCAAGGTCGAACAGAGGATCTGGTATAATCCGGCGGTGCGCAGCCGCAACTATCTGGTGCCGGGGCTGATCGCGGTCATCATGACCCTGATCGGGGCCATGCTTACCTCCATGGTGGTTGCCAGGGAATGGGAACGCGGTACCATGGAGGCTCTGCTGGTTACGCCGGTGCGGGTGCAGGAAATACTGCTGGGAAAAATCGTGCCCTACTTCATTCTGGGCATGGGCGGCATGCTGCTCTCGGTTGCCATGGCGATTTTTCTCTTCCATGTGCCGCTACGCGGTTCTCTTACCGCCCTGACCCTGGCCTCGGCCCTGTTCATGCTCACGGCCATCGCCATGGGGTTGCTCATCTCCACTGCTGCCGGCACCCAGTTTGTCGCCGGTCAGGTGGCCATTGTCATCACCTTTCTGCCCGCCTTTATTCTGTCTGGTTTTGTCTTTGATATCGGATCGATGCCCATTGGTATCCAGTGGGTCACCCACCTGGTGCCGGCCAGGTATTTTGTCGCCATTGTTCAGACCATCTTCCTTGCCGGTAATGTCTGGCCCATCTTTTTTATCAACTGCGGCTGGTTGGCTCTGATGGCCACTGTTTTTTTTGTTATTATCCGGAAGAAATCCCATAAGAGGCTGCGGATATGATCCTGATGCTTCGTCGAATTTTTTCCCTGATGATCAAGGAGTTCCGGACCCTGCTCACCGACAAGAAGTCCAGGATGGTGTTAGTTGTGCCGCCGGTGGCCCAGTTGATCGTTTTTGGTTATGCGGCCAGCTTTGAACTCAATCATATCAACTATGTCGTTTTTAACGAGGACCGGGGCGTTGAATCCCGGAAACTGCTGTCCGGTTTTGCCGGCTCCGATGTCTTTGTCCGCTACGGCACGATCAGTCACAACGCGGAAATCGCGCCTCTTCTTGATACCACCAAAGCCCTGATGGTCCTCCATATCGGCCAACAGTTCTCCGAAGATCTGCACCGGGGACGACCGGCGCCGCTGCAGATAATTATCGATGGCCGCAACTCCAATACGGCCATGCTGGCGCTCAATTATGTCCGGGAGATTGTCCTGTCCTTTAATGAAAACTGGACCCGGCGCCATGGCGGAGCCAGGGCGCCGGCGGTGCTGATGCAGCGGTCCTGGTTCAATGCCACCCTGGATTCGCACTGGTTTATTATTGTCGGTATTGTCGCCCTGTTGAACC
>JALVAI010000419.1 GCA_027011235.1 Desulfobulbaceae bacterium | reverse complement strand
TTCTCGACATACTACATGTATAGTCAAGACCCGCCACAGAACACTACTCCTTGTATATCTGTGTTTTTACTTAGCCATCTTTAAGCATTGTCTGGACTTCTTACGAGTTCATCTGGATTGAGAATTCCACAAATTTGTACGGTGAAAATCGCTCAATTCAGGTCTCTGTTTTTCACTGGCATCTTGAAAGAGACAGGAAATTTTACACTATCTTTGGAACAAGGTCGACAGATTATTTATTCTGCGGCGGAATTATGGAATTTTGTTCTGTTTGCAGAAGAGGAAGGAGTGGAATTTTGACAAGTTCATCAGGGGTTAACAAGCCCGTCATTTTTTCTTTTTCGTCAGTTTTGCCCAGGAATCACGCAGGGTGACAATACGGTTGAATACCGGATGTTCCGGAGTTGAGTCCTTGCTGTCCAGACAAAAATACCCCTGGCGCTCAAACTGGAATCTCTGCTCCTGCTGCGCGTCACAAAGTGATGGCTCCAGGGCGCATCCCTTGAGTATCTGCAGGGAGTCGGGATTGATAAATTCCTTGAAATCCCTGTCTTTGTCCATGTCCGGATGTTCAACAGTGAACAGCCGGTCATAGAGCCTTACCTCGGCCCGGATTGCGTGCCGGGCGGACACCCAGTGAATGGTTCCCTTTACCTTGCGTCCATCCGGGGCCGTGCCGCCACGGGTTTTGGGGTCATAGGTACAGCGCAGTTCGACCACATTTCCATTCTCGTCCTTGATAACCTCCTGACAGGTAATGAGGTAGGCGTATCTGAGCCGGACCTCCCGACCCACGGAAAGCCGGAAAAATTTTCTTGGCGCATCCTCCATGAAATCGGTCTCTTCAACATAAAGCTCCCGGCAGAAGGGCAGGGTGCGGGTTCCCATTGCCGGGTCCTGGGGATGATTAAGAGCGGTGAGCTCTTCTTCCTCATCTTCCGGATAGTTGGTGATTACCACCTTTAATGGCCTGAGAACAGCAAGAACCCTGGGAGCGGTTACGTTCAAATCGTCCCGGACAGCCTTTTCCAGGACCCCCATGTCAATCCAGGAATCACGTTTGCCGATTCCGATAATATCACAGAAATTGCGAATGGAGGCCGGGGTAAAGCCCCGCCGCCTGAGTCCGGAAATAGTCAACATGCGCGGATCGTCCCAACCGGAAACATGATGTTCGTCAACGAGTTGCAAAAGCTTTCTTTTGCTCATGACCGTATAGTTGATGTTGAGACGGGCAAACTCTATCTGGCGGGGATGACAGGGGGTATCCAGGGTGTCGAGTACCCAGTCATACAGGGCCCGGTTGTTTTCAAATTCCAGGGTGCAGAGCGAATGGGTGATGCCTTCGAGCATGTCGGACAGGCAGTGAGTGAAATCGTACATGGGATAGATGCACCACTTGTCCCCTGTACGATGATGCGAAACATGCATTATCCTGTAAAGAACAGGATCGCGCATGATGATATTGGGCGAGGCCATATCAATTTTGGCACGCAGGGAGCAGGTCCCGTCAGGAAAATCACCGTTTTTCATCTGTTCAAACAGCTCAAGGTTTTCTTCAACGCTGCGATTGCGATAGGGACTTTCCCTGCCGGGCTCGGTCAGGGTGCCGCGATATTGACGCATTTCCTCACTGCTGAGGTGGCAGACATAGGCCTTGCCCATTTTAATGAGCCTGATGGCAAATTCGTAGAGCTTGTCAAAATAGTCGGAGGCGTAATAGAGATGCTCGCCCCAGTCGAATCCGAGCCAGTGGACATCTTCCTGGATGGACTGCACATAGACGGTTGATTCCTTTTCCGGATTGGTATCGTCAAAACGCAGGTGGCAGACCGAATTGTTTTCCAGGGCAATACCAAAGTTGAGGCAGATGGACTTGGCATGCCCGATATGCAGGAAACCATTTGGTTCCGGCGGAAAGCGGGTAATGATTGTTGTGTGCTTCCCGCTCTGTAAATCCTCGGCAATAATCTGGCGAATAAAATCAACAGGCCTGTCGGTTACTTGTTCAGTCATGGTGTCCCTGTCGGTTAATCTTGATAGAGGTGGTCGATATTCTGCAGTCGCCGTACCACTGTTTCCCTGCCCAGAGCCACCAGGACGGCAAACATGGATGGCCCTGCCAACTGGCCGGTCAACACGGTGCGCATGCCGTTTATCAGGATGCCGGGTTTGATGCCAAGCTCGGCAGCCATTTCCCGGCTTACCCGTTCCACCTCCTCCTCGGTAAATGACTCCAGTTCTCCCAACCTCTGGCCAAGCTGCGGCAGCCAGGTTTTCAACTCGGGATGTTTCAGGATATTTTTTTTCAGTGGCTTGGCCATGATCTCATAGTCGTCGCTGAAATAGGCCCTGCCGGCAGTGGTAAAATCCTTAAGGGTGTGAAAACGATCCCGGATCAGATCAATGGTGGCAAGGAACCAGTCCTGCTTTTCCCCTTCATAGGCCTCATCCCATAATCCTTCAGCTTCAAGTTCCTTTTTGACCAGTTGCGCAAGTTCGGTGATCTCCATGGAGCGCAGATAGTGCTCATTGATGGCAATGAGCTTGGGATCGGTGAAAAATTTGGCATTTCCCTTCTGATAATTAAAGACCGAGTTTACCTTGGATATGCGTTCAAGGGTAAAGGCCTCGATGAGTTCTTCCCGGCTGAAAATTTCCTGGTCGGTGCCAGGATTCCAGCCCAACAGGACCAGGAAATTGCACAGGGCCCAGGGCAGGAAACCCTTTTCCCGGTAGAATTGGACGGAAACGATCTCACCATGACTGCGTTTGGAGATCTTTTTTTTCTGCAGATCCAGGGTAAGCGGCATGTGCGCGAAAACAGGGGTCGGCGCGCCCAGGGCCTGATAGAGCAGCACCTGTCTGCTGGTGTTGGTCATGTGGTCCTGGCCGCGGATAATATGGGTGATACGGTCCCTGATATCGTCAACCACGTTACAGAGCAGATAAAGAGGTTTGCCATTGGAGCGGACAATGACAAAATCCTCGATGTCCGAGTATGCCCGTTCAATGGTCCCCAGCACCTTGTCTTCATAGGAAACCACGCCTTCTTTTTGCGGCACCTTGAAACGGATGACCGAGGGCAGACCCATTTCCTCTTTTTCCCTAATCTGTTCAGGGGTAAGGTGCCGGCAGGTGCCGTCGTAGCGGACGTCCTCTTTGGCGGCAAGGGCGGCCTCGCGTTTTTTCTCCAGCTCTTCCCTGGTGCAGAAACATTTGTAGGCGTGGCCGGAATCAAGCAACTTTTGAGCGGCCTGTTGATGATCGTCTGAAAATTCGGTCTGAAAATAAGGTCCTTCGTCCCAGTCAAGACCAAGCCAGGTCAGGCCGTCAATAATGCCGGCAATGGACTCTTCGGTGGAACGGTCGGCATCGGTATCTTCAATGCGCAGGATAAGTTTGCCGTTATTTTTTCTTGCCCACAGCCAGTTGAGCAGAGCGGTTCTGGCACCGCCAATGTGAAGATATCCGGTGGGACTGGGGGGAAAGCGAACCCTGACTTCGGTCATTTTCGTTCCTCATGTTAAATAAAAATATAATTAAAAACCCGCTGTATGCATCTGTAACAGGACTGGGAAAGTGTTTCTATAGCCACTTGGAGATAAAGATGCAAGCGTGTAAATAATCACCGGACTGTTTCGCAGACAGTGAGACGGTTTTTGGTTTTTAGTATTGTCTGCTTGCGACAATACCGTTATAGTTCCTGCTTCACAGGTAAAAAGCAATAATATTTTTATCCGGAAATAGTTATCAGAGCTGTGTCGTTTCATGCTATTTTCATCATTCGTTGTGGCAGGAACGGTAAAATATGATCCAGCCATGCTGGTTTATCCGGAAATAGTTATCAGAGCTGTGTCGTTTCAGACTATTTTCATCATTCGTTGTGGCAGGAACAGTAAAATATGGTCCAGCCATGCTGGATTAGCTGAAAATCGGAGAACTGAGGATTTGTAAACAGAAGGGTGCCTTGAAAAATTAGAATTTTCGTTCGAGGTCAAGGAACAGAAAAATTAAAAAGTGCAGCATATTAGATATATGTGAGCATTTTTAATTTTTCTGTGACGCAGAGATCGGGCGATAATTTTTCAAGGTGGCCAGAAGACTGAAGTCGGATAATTTCCGCCTGGGGGAGAGTACAATGAAAGTATTGATAAGTGATAACCTGGCGCCCATCGGTGAAAAGATTCTTCGGGAAGCCGGCCTGGAGGTTGATGTCAAAACCGGTCTGCCGCCTGAAGAACTCAAGGCCATTATTCCTGAATATGACGGTCTTGTCATACGCAGTGCCACCAAGGTTCGGGAAGATATCATTGAGGCTGCCACTAAATTGAAAGTGGTAGGTCGTGCCGGTATCGGGCTGGACAACGTTGATATTCCCGCGGCCAGCCAAAAGGGAATCGTGGTGATGAACGCCCCGGACGGCAACGCGACCACGGCTGCCGAGCATGCCATTGCCATGATGATGTCCCTGGCCAGAAACATTCCCCAGGCCACGGCTTCCATGAAGGCGGGAAAATGGGAGAAAAAGAGTTTTATGGGCCGGGAAGTGACTGGCAAAACCCTGGGAATCGTCGGTATTGGCCGGATTGGCTCCATTGTCAGCACCCGGGCCCATGGTCTGCAGATGAAGGTTATTGCCTATGATCCATTTATGCCGCCTGAACTGGTGGAAAAACTGGGAGTTGAGCTTGTAGAACTCAACGAACTTGCCAGACGGTCCGATTTTATCAGTGTCCACACGCCGTTGACCAAGGGGACCCGTCATCTTTTATCCACTGAATTTTTCAACAATATGAAAAAGGATGCCATGTTCATCGACTGCGCCCGCGGCGGAGTTCTCGATGAGCAGGCCCTGTTTGATGCCCTGTCCGAAGGGCGGATTGCCGGCGCCGCCCTTGATGTGTTTGAAAAGGAGCCGACCACCCTGGAGGATACGCCGCTGCTGGGACTGAAAAATTTTATCTGCACCCCGCACCTCGGGGCATCCACCAGCGAGGCCCAGGAAAACGTGGCCTCCGCCATTGCCGAGCAGGTGGCCGATTACCTGCTCAAGGGTGCGGTCCGCAATGCTGTGAATGTCCCCTCTGTCAGCGATGAGGTCCTGGCCAAAGTCGGACCCTATATCAGCCTTGGTGAGATGCTTGGCTCCCTGCACATGCAGATTGCCAGGGGCAGCGTGGAAGAGGTCAACCTGGAATTTTCCGGTGATCTTGCCGACCAGGACACAGGGCCGGTAACGGTCGCCCTGCTCAAGGGACTGTTTACCCCCATTCTTCAGGATGCCGTAAATTTCGTCAATGCACCCCTGATTGCCAAGGAACGGGGTATCAAGGTCGTTGAGTCAAAAACACAGCAGGCCGAAGATTTTACCAACCTCCTCCGGGTTACCGTCAAAACGACCGAGGGAGAAAACATGCTTGCCGGCACGGTGTTTGGTAAAAAAGAGCCCCGTCTTGTCCGGCTCAATTCCTTCCGCCTGGAAGCCCTGCCCGCCGGGCCCATGCTGCTGGTTTACAATAAGGATGTGCCAGGGGTAATCGGGGCGCTGGGTACCACGCTTGGCAAGCATGGTGTCAATATCTCGCGCATGACGGTCGGCAGGGAAGAGGCCTCCAACCAGAATGTGATTCTGCTCAATACCGACACCCTGGTTGATAATGATCTTCTGGCGCAGGTGGGTGAGCTTGCCGACATTGACAGCGCCATGGTCCTTGAGCTGCCACCCTATGATGGATAAACCAGCATGGCTCGGTGGCACAATAAACCATGAGAATCAGAGGTTAGGATAAAAAAACAGGCGTAATCCTGTTTTAGATGAACCAGCATGGCTGGACCATAACTTACCGTCCCAGCCACAACAAATGGTGATGGCGTCGTAAAAACTTCGATCTACTGCGTCGTGTGTCCTGTGGCGATTCGGGGGCATACTACATGTATAGTCAAGACCCGCCACAGAACGCTACTCCTTGTATATCTGTGTTTTTACTTAGCCATCTTTAAGCATTGTCTGGACTTTTTACGAGTTCATCAATGGTGAAAATAATCCGAAAGAACACAGCTACGCGGGCTGTTTTCGGATAAAATATTATGGATCAGAATATTCAGGTTTTTCCGTCTTTTGTCAGGCCGAAACACCACAG
>JALVAI010000418.1 GCA_027011235.1 Desulfobulbaceae bacterium | reverse complement strand
GAGGTCATCTCTATATTGAGCTCCCGACACAGATCGTCCAATTTGTAAGAACGGCGGCCCGGCTCAAGCAGCCACGCACCGACCATGGTGTCATAGAGCGGCCCCTGCAGCAGGGTACCGCCGTTTTTCGGGTTGGCGAAAACCGTCCAGTCATATTTGAGGTTGTGGCCGACCTTGGCCAGGGATTTATCCTCAAGCAGCGGGCGCAAAGCGGTAAGAACATCATCCAGGTCCAGTTGGTTGGCAATCCGTTTCCCCTTTGCATCACAGTGGGCAAGGGGAATGTACCAGGCCTTTTCCAGACTGCAGCAGAGAGAAATTCCGACCAGGTTCGCCCGGCGGCTCTCCAGGGAGTCGGTTTCCGTATCAACAACCAGATATTTCCCCCCGGCAAGCGCGCGCACCATCCGCTTGAGCTCGCCTGCGGTCCGGACCAGGGAAAAACCATCGGTTGCCACCTTTTGCCCGGAGGTATCGGCGGCCATCAGGCTGGAAAATTCAAGCTCGGTCAGCAGACTGCGTAATTTTTCATTATCAGGCTTCCGGACGACATAGGCCTGTGGGTCACAGGCCACCTCAACCGTATCGCAGAGCCTGACGAGGTCTCGGGAGAGAAAGGCATCATCACGATGGGCAATAAGCCGCTCTTTCATCTTTGACGCCTTTAACCCATCAACCGCCGCATACAGCCCTTCAAGAGAGCCATGGGCGGCAATCAATTTTTGGGCGGTTTTGGGGCCTATCCCCGGCACGCCGGGGATATTGTCGGCGCTGTCACCGGTAAGGGCCAGATAATCCAGCAGCTGCGCCGGGCTGACACCGTATTTTTCCTGCACCTTCTCCTCATCCATGAGCTTGTCGTTCATGGGGTCCCAGAGGGTGACGTTTTTTGCAACCAGTTGCAGCAGGTCCTTGTCTCCGGAGACAATCACCACCCGGCAGTCGTCCCCGGCAAGACATCTGACGGCAGAGGCGATCAGGTCATCCGCCTCCTTGTCCTCATGTTCCATGGACAGGATATTGTAGGCATCGACAATCCTGTGAATATAGGGTATCTGCACCGCCAGGTCATCGGGCATCGGCGGCCTGTTGGCCTTGTATTGCGGATAAATCCTGTGCCGGAAAACAGGCCCTCTCGTGTCCCAGGCAACGGCCAGACATTCGGGGTCTTTCTCCCGGAGAATACGGCGAAGAATGGTGGTAAAGCCGTAAACGGCATGGGTGGGAAGCCCGGAGCTGGTCGTCAATGGCCGGATGGCATGATAGGCCCGGTATATATAGGCGCTGCCGTCAACAAGATACACCTCTCGCATGGCAGCCATCTCAGATCGCAAGCATCTGGTTGAGGGATTTGCGTGCCTGGACGGCTGTTTCAGGATCAACCCGCACCTGGTTGACGACCCGGCCCTGGGCCAGGTTATCCAGAACCCACAACAGATTGGCAGGGCTGATGGCATCCATGGTTGGGCAGAGACAGCCCGGAATCAGGGAATGGATAATTTTATCCGGGTACTCGTCAGCCAGTCGCCGGACCATATTGATTTCCGTACCGATCACCCAGTGACTGCCTGGCGCGCCCCCGGCAACGGCCTTGATTATTCCCTCGGTCGAGCCATACAGGTCTGCGGCCCGGACCACCTCAT
>JALVAI010000417.1 GCA_027011235.1 Desulfobulbaceae bacterium | reverse complement strand
GGCGGTGTGGCGGTCCTTGCCCATCCCGGCAAGCTTGATCCGGCCATGCGGGCCCAGCCGCGCCTGATCCGTGAACTGGTCGAACGTGGTCTTGACGGCCTGGAAATCTACTATCCGAGCCACCCGCGAAAAATGCAGAAAAAACTATACCGACTGGCGGAACAGTACGACCTGCTAAAAACCGGCGGCAGCGATTACCATGGCGGCAACCGGCCCAACAATGGCCTTGCCGGCGGCAGTAAAAGCGTCTGTCCCCCGGATACCATCATGGAAGAGCTGCATGCAAGAGCACAAAATATCCGCGGCAACCGTTGCGGGCACCCGGAAATAAGAAAAATCCCTGCCAACTGATACCAAATACCGTACAGGAAACAGCATGCATACCATACTCGTTGTTGACGATGAACCTAATTATCAGATTGTTTTATCGGAACTGCTGCGCGATGAGGGCTACGAGGTCTTCACCGCTGACAGCGGCACCGCCGCCCTGCCCATTGTCCGGGACACCGACCTGGACCTGGTCCTCTCCGACATGAAGATGCCCGGCATGGACGGGATTGAATTCATGCGTAAAATCAAGGAATTCAACAAGGAGCTGCCGGTCATCCTCATCACTGCCTTTGCCGAGGTGGAAAAGGCGGTGGAAGCCATGCATCTCGGGGCCTTCACCTACCTGGCCAAGCCCTTTTCCAACGAACAGCTACTGGCATCCATCCGCAAGGCTATTGAACATTATGGCCTTGTCCGGGAAATAAAACGGTTGCGCCGGGAAATCAATCCCCGCTCCGGTTTTGAAGGCATGATCGGAAAAAACCCGAATATGCTGTCGGTCTACCAGTTGATAGAAAAGGTGGCCCCAGCCCCCTCATCGGTCCTTATTACCGGTGAATCCGGGACAGGCAAGGAACTGGTCGCCCGGGCCATTCACAACCTCAGCCCTCGCCGGGAGGCGCCCTTTATCTCGGTCAACTGCGCGGCCCTGACCGATACCCTGCTGGAGTCGGAACTGTTCGGCCATGAAAAGGGGGCCTTTACCGATGCCATTGCCATGCGAAAAGGGCGTTTTGAACTGGCCAACGGCGGCACCCTGTTTCTTGATGAAATCGGGGAGATGCCGGCCCCCTTGCAGGCGAAACTGCTGCGGGTCCTGCAGGAGCGGACCATCGAGCGGGTTGGCGGCAACACTACCCTGGATATTGATGTTCGTATTCTTGCCGCTACCAACCGTGACCTCAAGGATGAAGTTGATAATAAAAAATTCCGGGAAGATCTCTATTACCGGCTCAACGTCATCCACATCCACCTGCCGCCGCTCAGGGAACGAATCGATGATATTCCGGCCCTGGTCACCCATTTTCTGCAGAAAAATGCCGCCCGCCTGCACAGGGACGAGCTCACCATCTCGCCCGAAGCCCTGCGGCTGCTGGTTTCACTCCCCTGGGAGGGCAATATCCGGGAGCTTGAAAACACCATTGAACGGGCCGCCATTCTCTGCTCCGGCAACAGAATCGAAGCCGAAGACGTGCAGCCCGATTCCAGCGATCTTTCCAGTCAGGAATGGAGTTCAGGACTTGACCTGACCCAGTTTATCCCCGAAGGTCTGGGCCTGGCCGCTGTCTTGAACGGGATTGAGGAAAAACTGGTGCGGCAGGCCCTGGAAAACGCCGACAACGTCCAGGCAAGGGCGGCGGAACAGCTCGGAATTACAAAAAGTCTTTTGCAGTACAAGATGAAAAAATACAAACTGCAGCGGAAAAAGAAATAGGAATCGTGGCGTGATGTTTCTACGATACCGGCACGGCCATCTCCGCTCTGTCCCTGTTCACGCCGGCGGGGAAAACCGGTCGGGCAGCGGCAGATCATCGCTGTTGCCGCCCCAGTTGAGCTTGTTTCTTAAGATGGCAAAATAGCCCTTGTGGGGAGAGCTGATCAACAGCAATGGTTTTTCCGCAACCTCCACCCGCAGGGCCTGGCTGGTATTCAGCGTCCAGCCGGGACGGCCGTCCACCATCACCATGACATCGTTGGCAGTGTCCGCAAGCTGGGTGGTCAGCACCACCTCGGGCGAAAGCAGCACCGGCCTCGACTCCAGCATAAAGGGACAGATCGGCGTGATCAGCAGGGTGCCCAGCTCGGCATGGACAATGGGGCCGCCGGCGGAAAGATTATAGGCCGTAGAACCGGTGGGGGTGGAAAAAATCAGGCCGTCGGCCTTATAGGTGGCGATATATTCGCGGTCTGCCCAGCAACGCAGCCGCAGGACCCGTTCAACACTGCCCTTGACCACTACTGTTTCGTTCAGGGCAAACATGGGGTCGGAAGCGGTCCCGTCCGCGGCCAGGACAGTTGTTTTGAGCATCATCCGCCGTTCGATATGAACCTCGCCTTCCAGGATTGTCGTCAGGGCATGGTGCATCTCATCGGCGGCCACCTCGGTCAGAAAACCAAGATCGCCCAGGTTAATGCCAACCACCGGAATATCCAGCTCCCCGGCCCTTGCCGCCACATGGAGCAGGGTCCCGTCTCCGCCGAGGATAACAAGCATGTCCATGCCCGCTTCGATCCGATCCACATCAGCCCGGATACCCCGTTTTTCCAGCCAGGCGGCAAGCTCGTCCCCGATCTTCTGTACCCGTGAGCTGCCCTTTCTGATGATGATTCCGACCCGGCGGATGTTCATGTGCCCAACTCTTTTGAGCGCTTGCCTGCCCGATCAACAGCGGCCATGACCGTGCCCCGCAGTCCGCCTGTTTCCAGTTCATGGATTCCGGCAATGGTCGTGCCGCCCGGCGAGGTCACCATTGCCTTCAGGTCTGCCGGCGACTTGCCGGTTTCCAGCGCCAGTTTGGCGGACCCGTACACGGTCTGCAAAACAAGCTGCCGGGCGACCGGCCTGGGAATACCGGCCAGCACCCCGCCATCAATCATGGCATCTATAAAGGTGAACACATAACCGGGCCCGGAACCACTGAGCCCGGTAACGGCATCAAGCAGTGTTTCGGGAAGGTGGACACAGGTGCCGATGGCGGAAAAGATCTCCATCCCCAGCTCCAGGTCTTCAGGGGAAGCCTGTCCATTGGGACTGAGCGCCGAGGCCCCGGCCAGAACCAGGGCCGGGGTGTTGGGCATGACCCGGATGATCCGCTGTTTGCCGATACCCTGTTCAATGGCTGCAATGGGAATGCCGGCGGCAATGGAAATCACCAGATGCGACCCGTTGACAAAGGGTTTATACTGGCCAAGCACCGGCTGCATGATCTGTGGTTTGATTGCCAGGATAAGGACTGAAGAAAAATCACAAATGGTTTGCGCCTCATCCGTAACCTTGATTCCATAGGTTGCGGCAAGAAAGTCGCGGCGACCGGCATCCGGTTCAGCCACCATGATCTGGGCGGGCTGAACCAGCCCGGACTTGATCATGCCACGGACCAATGCCTCGCCCATCTGACCGCCGCCGATCAACTGACCGCCGCCGATCAAACCAATTTTTTCCGAATCTTTCATATGTCCTCGCAAATATGTTGTTATTAACAGTAATGAACACTCCTGGACCTTGAATAAGGATCCACGATTTCAAAATGTGCATAAAAACAGGAGAAGCACCAATAATGACTTTTCTCTGTACCAGCTTTTTGCTGAAAATTGGACAAAAAAAAGCCCGCCGGGTAAACGGCGGGCAGGAATGATACCAGGGGATATTGACCGATTGTCAGGCAGGACAGGCCGATGGCCTGACTCCCCCTTGCAGGTTCTGCGGAAAGAATAATGGTAACTGTTGCGGCCGGGTCCGGGAACCCTCAACAGTCCTTCGCTGGATAATTTTCCCCCGCTTATGAAATTTTACATATTCCCAGCACTGGGGATTATCAACAATGGACTGCATCAGATCAAGGTGCAGGCTGTGCCCGGAACGGTCGGCGATAACATGACCAAGAACAGGACTGCCGAGCAAAGCCATATCGCCAATCAGATCAAGGACCTTGTGGCGGACAAATTCATCATCAAACCGCAACCCCTCCTCATTGAGGATAGACCGGCCATCCCAGTGAATGGCAATAACATTATTCAAATTGCCGCCGAGCGCCAACCCGTTGCGCCACAACTGCTCAACCTGCTCGACAAAGCCAAAGGTCCGGGCCCTGGCTATCTCCCTGGAAAAACGCTCGGGCGTCACATCAACACTGTAGGTCTGTTCACTGATGACATTGTCGCCGAAACAGATGCGGCCGGTAACCTTGAAACCGTTATAGGGTTCTATCCGAATGGACTTCTCACCGTCGGTAACAGAGATGGGCCTGGTGATGCGCAAAATCCTGCGCAGGGCCCGTTGTCGTTTTCGACCACCCCGCTGGAGAAGATGGACAAAGGGTCCGGCGCTGCCATCCATGATAGGCACTTCATGGGCATCAATATCGATATGTACATTATCTATTCCGGACGCCCGCAGAGCGGCCAAAAGATGTTCCGTGGTTGAAATCCTGGCCTCACCATCACCAATGGTTGTTGCCAGAGTGGTATCCACAACCTTGTCCATATGGGCCGGCACGGCCTTGTCAGCATGTAAATCGGATCGAAAAAACCTGATCCCAGAATTGACCGAAGCCGGTTTCAGGCTCATGGTCACCGGCTTGCCCGTATGTAAACCAATGCCGCAACAACTGACCGGACGCCGAAGGGTGTATTGATGGGGCTCTATATATGAACTCATAAAAATCCTTTATGATATAACGATATTGGAGAGTAATATATCTTGTAATATGCAAGAAACAGACCAATGCGCCACACCAAGAGAACAACGAGCGGTACAGTGAGTTAAAATAGCAATATCAATAAGTTAGTCAACAATATTCATTGCGACCCTGGTTGCCTGCTCCAGGCAATGCGTGTCAATAAAACCACAAAACATAAAAAATGCCACAAGTGTTGATTTTTCGACACAGGCAGTCCATTCTCCTGATCCGGTAATTTCCCGCCCTGCCGACGACCTGATAATGAATCGCCATAGCGCCAGGGGCAAGGGGTAGAGGTCTGGGCAATGGTTCAACCTTTCCCGATGCCCTGGCTCATGCAGGCTTTTATACTTTTTCTTTCCCCTGCTGAGCCTGGCCGGCAACGGTTTTCAGGACCATGGCGCGGAATTCATCCTCTACCCCGACCTGCAGGCGCAGACCATAGACAGGAACCCCCAGGTCCACCCGGCCAAGTTTGACCATGTCCTTTTCCGTGGTTACAACCAGGCGTGCCCCCTGCTTTTTTATTCTCCTGCGGATGCGGGCAATATCCGCTTCCCTGTAATTATGATGATCGGGCATGGTCAGGAAATCACAGACATCGATGCTCCAACCGGCAAGCGTTTTTTTAAACGATTCGGGACGGGCGATACCGCAGAGTGCAAGCGCCCGCTCACAGGCAACCGGTTTTTCCCCGAGAAAGATGAACCTGTCGGCATCATCGCGCTCCACATACCCGGCAATCCGGACCGAACTCCTGAAGATGGATTTTTCCGGGAACCGCTGCCGCAGCAGGGAAGCAAAGCTTTCTGCCCTCTGTCTGTTGTCATCCGTGACACTGGTCAGAACAAAGCAGGAACAACGGTTCAGGGCTGCCACCGGTTCCCGCAGGTCGCCGCCGGGAAATATTCTGGAATTACCGGCAAGATAGTCGGCGGAGAAAAGAACCAGGTCCAGGTCCCTGGCCACGGCCAGGTGCTGAAACCCGTCATCGAGCAGCAGCACATCGGCCCCCATGTCAACGGCATGCCGGGCGGGAAGGCGGCGGACAACACCGGTCAGCACCATGACACCGGGCAGGGTTTCGGCGAGCAGACGGGGCTCGTCACCAACCAGGTCCGCCGGCAGCAGAACATCACGGCCGTCGGACACCACATTGACGGCCTCTTTGGTGGAACCGCCATAGCCCCGGCTTACAACCGCCGGTCTGTAGCCATGTTCCAGAAGAAGCCGGGCCAGAAATTGAACCATGGGTGTCTTGCCGGTGCCGCCCAGGGTGAGATTGCCGACACTGATAACAGGTACCGGCAAACGCTCGATCCTGAACAGACCATGGCGGTAACACCTTTCCCGGATGCGCATCAGGGCACCGTACAGAGGGGCAAAGGGACGACCGAGCATAAAGAGAAGTTTTGTTT
>JALVAI010000416.1 GCA_027011235.1 Desulfobulbaceae bacterium | reverse complement strand
GGGGAAAGAATTTGTTATTGACAGGCAGGGCGGGCTGCACTCTGAATGTCATATCATCCCATGGGTCAAGGCGCCAATGCTCTCCTATGTGACCAATACGACCCACCAACCAATTACCGGAAAGTGGATTACCTTTCGCGAACTCAACGGGGGAATAGAATGGCAGGGACTGTTTACCAGCCGCTGCGAACGTCCCCTGCAGCGCCTTGCCGATGACCACCCTGCACTGCTTGGGGATATTATCGATCTCTTCATGGGCAGGCAAGCCACAGCCTTTGATGCTGATATAGCATTGACCTTGTACCCCCTGCCCCATTTTCCCATTCTCATCTGTTATCAGGCACCAGAGGAAGATCTGGAATCACAACTCACCATATTTTTTGATGCCTGCTGCGGAGTCAACCTGCATATTAAAGCCACCTACACCCTGTGCGCCGGGCTGGTGCATATGTTCGACAAAATATCAAAACTGCATATCTGATTTTTTGCCTCTGATAAATTCCATCATCCCGCTCTAAAAAATGGATGCGGTACTCTGGAAATCATTGTATAAAAATACGCACTTTTTTCCTTTAACTCCTCTTTGCGCCCGTAGCTCAGCTGGATAGAGCACCGGCCTTCGAAGCCGGGTGCCGCAGGTTCGAATCCTGCCGGGCGCGCCATTTTTTTACACAATTGATGAACTCGTAAAAAATCCAGACAATGCTTAAAGATGGCTAAGTAAAAACACAGATATACAGGTGCGGAGCGAAGCGTAGACTCCGAGGAGCAGTGTTCTGTGGTGGGTCTTGACTATACATGTAGTATGCCCACGAATCGCCACAGGACACACGACACAGTAGATCGAAGCTTTTACGACGCCATCACAATTTACTGGCCCGTCATTATGGCAAAACGGTAGTGGTTGACTGATAACCAGATGTGATTTTCAGGATGCAATCGGCGTAAATGTCATAAAACATTACGCTGGGCATTACTTGCTTGAAGCCAGAACTTTCAGAAAAGTCATCCAGGAAAAGACTATGGCAAAATGTACAATCTGCAACTCCCGCAAGGGTAAAAGAAGATGCAAAGCCACGGCAACCATGATCTGCAGTCTCTGCTGCGGGGAGAACCGCAACCAGGAGAAATGTGCGGATTGCTCTTTTTTCTCGGGAAAAGCAGCGGGAAAAAATTATCGAAAGGTCCCGTATTACACCATCAAGGAAATGGCGGCCTCGCCTGAACTTGAAAAGATATCAAATGTTATCGAAACCTCTCTTTGTGAAATATGGGCGCGCGACAGTGAGCATGTCAACGACAGGACCGTGCTACAGGTAATTGAAACTGTATTGGATCAGTACCATTTCGAAGCCGGTGAACCGGACATCGAAAACAGCGTGCTTGCGGCAGGTTATCAACACCTTGCCAAGGCGATCAGGGAAGAACTTGCTCAGGTGCCTGTTGAAAAACTGGTGAAAGTGCTTGCGGCAGTGTATCGCTCCATCCAGAGGCGAACCAACGGCGGGTGCAGTTACCTTGGATTCATAAGTAATTTTACCATGGTATCTCCCGACACAACCGATGGTCCCCTGCCGAAGATATAAGACCTGCCCGCCTTGACCCAAGGCGGGCTTTGCCCACAACCAAATAAATCGTAGGTGCCCCC
>JALVAI010000415.1 GCA_027011235.1 Desulfobulbaceae bacterium | reverse complement strand
GGGTTTCCACGGCCACCGCCACCTCACCTGCCGGCGCCTTGATCAGTTTGGGCACCTTGGAACGCACCGGGCCATCGGGGATGGAACCAATTGCCTGCTCAATAATGCGCAGGGACTGTTCGATTTCCGCCATCCGCACGTTATATCGGCCAAGACAGTCACCGTTCTGGTCAACCGGGACCTCGAAATCGTAGCGGTCATAGCCGGAATAGGGTTCATGCTTGCGGACATCAAAACCAATGCCCGAACCGCGCAGAATGGGACCGGAAAGTCCATATCCGGCAGCGTCAAAGGGCAGGATAACCCCCACGTCCCTGGACCTGTGATGAAAGATGACATTACCGGTAACCAGATCATGGTAACGGGGCAGACGGTCCCGAAATTCCTTGATAAAGGCAAGGACCCTGGTCAGCCACTCCTCATCCACATCCGAGGGCAGGCCGCCGAAGCGGAAGTAACAGTAGGTGAGCCGGGAGCCGGTGATCTCCTCCAACAGATCGAGAATCTGTTCCCGATCGGTCAGGGCCTGTAAAAATGGCGTGAAACCACCAAGATCAAGAAGAAAGGCACCCCACCAGAGCAGGTGGCTCGAGATGCGGTTCAACTCGGTGGCGATCACCCTGATGGCCTCGGCCCGCTCCGGCACCTCAAACTGGCAGAGTTTTTCCACCGCCAGGACCCAGGCAAGATTATAGGAAAGGGCGCCAAGATAATCCATCCGGCAGACATAGGGAAGGGCCTGCGGATAGGTCATGTTTTCCGCTATTTTCTCCTGCATCCGATGGCCGTACCCGAGCACCGGATCAGCCTGCAGAATATACTCGCCGTCCATGTGCAGGACCACGCGCAGGACACCGTGGGTACCGGGATGCTGAGGACCAAGGTTAAGGGCGAAATTTTCCTCGCCCACCTTGTCCAGGGTATATGTGGGTTGAATAGGTCTGTTCATGATACCCCGCTGAAATCTTTGCAGAGTGGATGGAAATCGGCGTCTTCGGGCAAAAGCAGATTGCGGCTGTCCGGACAGCCGTCAAAGCGGATGCCAAACATCTCGGTGGTTTCCCGTTCATGCCAGACCGCTCCAGGAAATATCTTGCCGATGGATGGTTGAACGGCCCTGTTTCGGGGCAGGGGAACCCTGACCAGCAGACGCTGGGATTGATCATAGTGGTTAAAGAGGTATACGCATTCAAAAATATCCTCTTTTATCCTGTCAACCGCTGTCACGGTTTCGATGAAAAATCCTCTTCCTGCCAGGGCCCTGGCCAGGGGCTGGATCTGCTCTTTTTCCAGAACAAGCGAGCAGTGGAGACCACAGTTGGGAAATTCGGTCGGCTTATACTCAATACCAACCTTATCCAGCGCTTTTTGCAGGGGATTAGTCGTCGCCATCTTCTGTTCTCCTTGGAATAACAGGGGCTTCCGGAAATCTTCGTTTTCCGGTCAACTTTTCTTCCAGTTTCAAAAAGGCCTCGACAAGGGCCTCGGGCCGGGGCGGGCATCCGGGAACATACACATCGACCGGGATGAGCCGCTCCACCCCCTCAACAACGTTATAGTTGAAATCCAGCTTGAACGGCCCGCCGGATATGGCGCAGTTTCCCATGGCTATCACCCATTTCGGCGCCGGCATCTGTTCATAGAGCCGAACAACCGTGGGCGCCATTTTTTCAGTGACCGTGCCGGCGACAATCATAAGGTCTGCCTGTCTCGGGGTTGCCCTGAAAACACCGGCGCCAAAACGGTCAAGATCAAAACGGGGACCAGCGGCATGCATCATTTCAATGGCGCAGCAGGCCAGACCAAAGGTCAACGGCCACAGCGAATTTGCCCGCGCATGGTTGAAAATCTTTTCCAGCTGGGCAAAATGAATTATCGGAGGGACAGTGCTTCCCGCTCCCATTTCCAGACTCCTTTTTTCCAGGCATAAACTATCGCCATAAATAAGATGAAAACAAAAATAATCACTTCGATAAAACCGGTGATACCAACCCCCTGCCTGTAAATACGGGCTATGGGAAAGAGATAGAGTACGTCAACTTCAAAAACTATGAAAATAAGGGCATACATGTAGTAAAAAACGCCGAAGCGGGCGGAAATCGCCTCACCAAACGCCGGCATACCACACTCGTAAATGGATCCGAGGTAGGTATTTCTGGCGCGGGGAGAGAGGAGATAACAGGCAACAAGGGGCGCTATGGCAAAAATCACTCCGAGAATGATGAAAACAGACAACGTAAAACCATCGGCAACCAGACCCGGGTCCGGGGGCGCCGACATCTGATGAACAAAACCGGTATGCAGGGCTTCTTCGGTCATTTCCGTTACTCCTGTTACTGTTGTTAAGTGAATAGCGCAGTAAGCTACATGGTGGTATTATTTAAGGCAAATTCAAAATAATTTAACCTGCTATAAATTTTGCTTATAAAAAAGTCCCCAAAAGATTATATGTAATATAATTATAAACATACACTCATAATAAAAAGTTGTGATATTTATTATTCAATGGAAAATTTTTTTCTTTTCCCTTCAATTTACGGATAAAATCAGGTAAAAATTTATTACCTGCTCCACTTTTTCATTCCCTTTTTCACAATCACGACACCAAGGTTGCCATAGGTTAGACAAAATTTTTTTCCTGGAGAAAACCTTATCAAAAAGACATCTTTTTTTGTCTGCGGAGAATGCGGATACCAGAGCCGGAAATGGCTGGGAAAATGTCCGGAATGCGGTCAATGGGACAGCCTCAACCAGCAGCAATCGGCCATAACAACTTCTGCCCCTGAGACCGTTTCCCGGCCGCAACCTCTTTCCTCTTCCAAAACCGCTGTCCACAACAGGATGATCAGCGGTATCGGCGAGCTTGACCGGGTCCTTGGCGGCGGTATTGTCCCCGGTTCCATGGTCCTGATCGGCGGTGATCCCGGTATCGGTAAGTCCACCCTGATCCTGCAACTGCTGGCAGCGCTGGCGAGCAAACAATGCCCGGTCCTCTATGTGACCGGCGAGGAATCGGCCCGCCAGGTATCCATGCGGGCGGCAAGGTTGCAGGCAGCTGATAATACCAATATTTTTCTTGCCACCGAGACCTGTGTGGAATCTATAGCGGCCATGGCAGCGGAGATGACACCCTCTCTTCTCGCGGTTGATTCCATCCAGACCATGTTCACCCGGGAAGCCGCCTCGGCGCCGGGATCCGTCACCCAGGTACGGGAGTCAACTGCCCGATTGGTAACCCTGGCCAAGACCTCTGACCTGCCCGTGCTGCTGGTTGGCCATGTTACCAAGGACGGCGCCATTGCCGGACCCAGGGTCCTTGAACACATGGTGGATACCGTTCTCTATTTTGAAGGGGACCGGGGACAGCCGTTTCGTATTCTGCGGACGGTAAAAAACAGGTTCGGCTCAACCAATGAAATCGGGGTCTTTGAGATGAAGGAATCGGGCCTGGCCGAGGTGGCAAACCCGTCGGCCCTGTTTCTTGCCGAGCGTCCGGTCAACGTGCCCGGTTCCGTGGTAATGCCGAGCATGGAAGGAACCCGGCCGATTTTGGTTGAGGTGCAGGCCCTGGTCAGCCCCTCCAACCTGGGAACCGGCCGCAGAACGGCAATCGGCGCCGATCCGCAGCGGCTGGCCCTGCTGACGGCGGTGTTGGAAAAAAAACTGGGGCTGACACTCTTTGATCATGATATATTTTTAAATATTGCCGGCGGCATCCGTATCGACGAACCGGCCCTGGACCTGGGAGTGGTGGTGGCCCTGCTCTCCAGCCTGTTTGAAAAGGTAGTGGATCCAACAACCGCTGTCTGCGGCGAGGTAGGACTGGCCGGTGAGATACGGGCGGTCGGTCAAATGGAAATGCGGTTGCGGGAAGCCGACCGGTTGGGATTTACGACCTTTCTCATGCCCGAATCCAGTTATAAGCGGCTGGAAAAATTACCTGAAAGCGGTATGAACATCCATGGTGTTGCCACAGTACAAAATCTGGTCGAACTTCTTTTCCAAAAGGAGTAAGATTCTATATCATGATTATTGCATGTGCTGTTGGAGCGGATTTATCCACTAACAACTTACCCAATTACCAGGATAACCATGAAAATTTCGCGGCTGAAGCCGATCCTGCAGACTTGGGTTGCGGGCAAAGCCCGCCTTAGGCTACCTTGACCTAATTAGCAACCAGCAGCTTGCTGAAACTTACCCGCATATTTCACAACCGGAGTGCTCATAAATGGATTTTAAAGACATTTTTGCCGGCTGTTGGCGGCTGTTTGTTGCCAACCTGCCATCCCTTATTCTTTCAACCCTGGTCTATATTGGAGTTTCCGTTGTCTCTTTCGGAATAATGGCGCCGGTGTTGACGGCAGGATACATGCAGTCGCTTCTGCTACTTATCAGAGAGGGACGCAAACCATCAGTTCGTGATCTTTTCAGTCAGATGCGCCTGTTTTTTCCCCTGCTTGCCTTTTTGGTGGCCATTGTCCTGATGGTGAGTATCGGTTTTGGTGTTCTGGTTATTCCCGGTATCGTTGCCATCATTGCCCTTAGTTTTTTCTGCCTCTATATGCTGCCGCTGATGACCGACCAGGGCCTTGGCCTTATGGATGCCATTAAAACGAGCAGTCGCATGGCCATGGAACCGCCTGTCGGTGAACATATCGCTGTGGTCGCCATTTTTCTGATCATCAACTCCATCGGTAATTCAACCGGAATTGGAGTGTTGTTGACCCAGCCCTTTGCCACCCTGTTCATCCTTATGGTCTATGAACGCAAACGGCGGCGAATGATTTCCTTTTCCAACCCGGAAATTCCCTCTCCCCCGGAAACATAACCACGATCCGGTCAGGGAACACGGGCAATAAAATACATGCAATGATAGGTCAGGGTAACTCCATTGTCAGTGCTGAAACAGCGCTGATAGGCCAGGGAAAATCTTTTCTGTCTTTCCCTGTTCCATCCCGGCTGGGCCAGGGCATTGACCCCGGTTTTACGAAGATGATCCTGGACGGTAACAGGATTTGGAAAAATAATGGATTTAAGCGACTCTTCTGCCGATACTACCTCAAAAGACCCCTCAAGCATTTTCCGTACATGGACAAGTGAAATATAATCAAGCCCCTTACCGGTGATCTTTCTTATTTCCCGTAGATTTTCCGGTCCATACATGGAAAAGGCCATCATTCCTCCAGGCCTCAGGTGGGCGCGTAATTTATGAAAAAAGGCCTGCAAATCATGGAGCCAGTGAAAGGTGGATGATGAACAGATGAGATCATACTTTTCCGGCAGTTCTATTTTTTCTATATCTCCGGGAAGAAACCGCATATTCCCAGATGATCCGATGGATAAAACCGTTTTTGAAAATTCATCCACAAGATCATTGACATCAAAAAATTTTACCTCTGGAAACATGGTTACAAGGTTACGGGTCAAATATCCGGTACAACAGCCTACTTCCAAAATATATTCAGGAGCTGTTTCCACGGCTTCCCCTATCATGGTCAGCAGACGGCGGGCAGTTTTTTGCTGTACAACCGCGTACTGATCATAGGTTTTAGCGGCGCCGGCAAAATGGCGACGGATTTTTTCCTTTTCTGCCTTCACTCTGTCCCTGCCCATGTCTGTTTTTTTTAATCAATTGCCCCATATCGCCGTTATAGGAGCCATCTTTTATTTATTTGATTTTTCAGATGTTTTCTATTATAATTATTGTCTTTCAGGAGTTCATTTTTATAAATTCTCCTTAGCCGCGACAAAAGATAAACATATATATAATATTATTTTTTGATGAACTCGTAAAAAATCCGGACAATGCTTACAGATGGCCAAGTAAAAACACAGATATGATGAACTCGTAAAAAGTCCAGACAATGCTTAAAGATGGCTAAGTAAAAACACAGATATACAATGAGTAGTGTTCTGTGGCGGGTCTTGACTATACATGTAGTATGCCAGCGAATCGCCACAGGACACACGACGCAGTAGATCGAAGTTTTATTGAGCCATCAGCCTTGGAGAACATGGCTGCCCATAATACCGAAGTCAGAGATTTTCATTAAGTTTATCTGCATAAATATCTATAAATAACTTGACTACCTCTTCTGCCGGTGGAATTATAGAGACAGGAGGTAGCTATATGATAAAAGTTTCCATAACCGGCAAACAACGCACCGAGCTCGA
>JALVAI010000414.1 GCA_027011235.1 Desulfobulbaceae bacterium | reverse complement strand
GTTATGACCAGTTGAAAGAAGAGGTCCTGGCCGCCCTTGACGAGGATGAATATACCAGTGAATCCGAGGTGAGCGATCTGCTTTCTGCCTATAAAAAGAGGATCATGCGCGCCCGTATTGTTGACAAGGGCGAGCGGCTTGACGGACGCGGTTTTACGGAAGTGCGGCCCATCTCCTGCGAAGTGGGCGTGTTGCCCCGTGCCCATGGTTCGGCGCTGTTTACCCGGGGCGAGACCCAGGCCATGGTAATTGCAACCCTTGGTAGTGAACGGGATGAACAGCACCTTGAGGGACTGTCCGGCGATGTCTACCGCCGGTTTATGCTCCATTATAATTTCCCGCCCTTTTGTGTTGGCGAAGTACGGTTCATGCGCGGGCCGAGCCGGCGGGACATTGGCCACGGCACCCTTGCCCGCCGGGGTATCGAGGCCGTTCTCCCCGATGGCGACAGTTTCCCCTACACCATGCGCGTGGTGTCCGAGGTCCTGGAATCCAACGGATCTTCATCCATGGCCACGGTCTGCGGCGGCAGCCTTGCCCTGATGGATGCCGGTGTGCCCATCAAGAGCCCTGTCTCCGGAGTGGCCATGGGTTTGATCAAGGAGGATGACAAGGTCGTCGTGTTGACCGATATTCTCGGCGATGAAGATCATCTTGGTGATATGGATTTCAAGGTTGTCGGTACCAGGGAAGGCATTACCGCCCTGCAGATGGATATCAAGATCGATGGGGTTGACCGGGAGATAATGGGCCGGGCCCTGTCCCAGGCCAGGGATGGTCGTCTGCATATACTTGGAAAAATGGAGGAGGCCATTGCTGCTCCTCGCCGGGATGTTTCCGAGTATGCACCCAAATACATCACCATCAAGATTCATCCCGACAAGATACGTGATATCATCGGCCCCGGCGGCAAGATAATTCGGGAGATGACCGCTGAATACGAGTCCAAGATCGATGTCGAGGATGACGGCACCATCAAGATCTTTTCAACCAGCGCCGAACAGGGCGAGGCCCTGGTCAAACATATTGAGGAGATGACGGCCATGCCCGAAATCGGCAAGGTTTACGAAGGCGTGGTCCGTACGGTCAAGGATTTTGGCGCCTTTGTACAGATTCTGCCGGGTACCGATGGCATGGTCCATATTTCCGAGTTGAAAAAGGAGAGGGTGGGCAAGGTAACCGATGTCCTGAACGAAGGCGATACGGTTCGGGTCAAGGTCCTTGATATTGACAGTCGGGGCCGCATTCGCCTGAGCAGAAAGGCGGCCCTGGAAGACGGGGAGGAGTAGTAACTTCTTGCTTGAAGATTGCTCGCAGAGGACATGGTTGTCCATGCCGGAGAGGGAAATTTTCCCTGTTAGTTGCGGCCGGCCAATCTGTTCCAGCCATGCTGATTTGTCTGGAAATAAGGTTACGCATGTTGTTGCATGTGCCGTAGGAGCGGATTTATCCGCGAACAGATCATTTCCTGTTCCATCGCTCAGCGGGGAAACATTAACCCGTTGAATTACCCGGATATCCATTAAAATATCGCGGCTGAAGCCGCTCCCACGGCGCCACCTGTTAAATTTCATTTTTTGTTGTGCTGTCATGGCCCGCCGGTCGGGGCCGCCGGTTAACCGGGGATGATTATGGACCATGATATACAGGAAG
>JALVAI010000413.1 GCA_027011235.1 Desulfobulbaceae bacterium | reverse complement strand
ACCCTCCACCCCGCAGTTTAGGCTGTAATTATGGTCTTCGCCGTCCCGGTTGTCTTCGCCGTTTGCCTGGTTGTGCTTGCGGCTGTAGCTGACAAGATCATGCAGGGTGAAGCCGTCATGGCAGGTGATGTAGTTGATGGAGTTGGTAGGTAACCGGCCGGAGTTCTGGTACAGATCGCTGGAGCCGGTCAGCCGGGTGGCGAACTCGGCGATCAATCCCCTGTCGCCACGGACAAACTGGCGCACCAGGTCCCGGTAGCGGCCGTTCCATTCCGCCCAGCGGTAGCCGGGAAAACCGCCCACCTGGTACAGACCGCCTGCGTCCCAGGCCTCGGCAATAAGGCGGGTGTGGGCCAGGATGTCGGAAAATTCAATGTTCCAGACCACCGGCGCGTGGTACATGGGCTTGCCGTCCTCGCCCCGGGCCATGATGGAGGCCAGGTCAAAGCGAAAGCCATCGACATGAAATTCCCGCACCCAGTATTCCAGGGACTCGACAATGAAACGGGTCACCAGGGGATGGTTGCAGTTGACGGTGTTGCCGCAGCCGCTGAAATTTTTATACCTGCGCAGGTCATCTTCTTCAAGATGGTAGAAGGCACGGTTCATCATCCCCTTGAAGTTGATGATGGGGCCGTCGGCGCCGCCTTCGGCGGTATGGTTGTAGACCACATCGAGGATGACGCTGATGCCTGCCCGGTGCAGGGCCTTGACCATGTCCCGGAACTCATCCCGGTGACTGCCGCTCAGGGGACGCACACAATAGCCGGGATGGGGGCTGAAAAAGGAATGGGTGGCATAGCCCCAGTAATTTTTCAGACCCCGGTCCCGGACCCGGTCCGGCACGTCCTGTTCATCAAAGGCCATGACCGGCATAAGCTCAACCGCGTTAATGCCGAGTTCCAGCAGATAGGGTATTTTTTCAATGATCCCTGAAAAGGTGCCGGGATGGGTGACCCCGGAGTTGGGATGACGGGTGAAACCGCCGACATGCAGCTCGTAAATGATTTCCTCGTTACATGGCCGGCGCAGGGGTTTGTCACCCTGCCAGTCATAGTCATTTTCCGGCAGGGCCAGTGCCCGCATGGAAGGGCCGTTTTGTGGCGATCCCGCGTCCCGGTAATAAGGCCGCTGCCAGAGAACATCGGTTGTTGCCTTGGACCAGGGATCCAGCAGCTCGATATCCGGGTTGAACCGATGGCCCCGGGCCGGATTGTCCGGCCCGTCCGCCTTCCAGGTATAGGCCACGGTTTTTCTGCCCGTCAACCCCTTGACAAAGATGTGCCAGAAGAAAAAGGAGCGATTGGTTTCCGGATCAAGATCGATGATCTGGAAGGGGGCTGGGCTGTCGGGCCGTTTGTACAGGAGCAGCTGCATGCGGGTGGCATGCCGGGAAAAGACACAGAAATTTGTCCCTGTATCCGATACGGTGGCCCCCACCGGGTAGCGATGGCCGGGTTCTACAGGATAAGGATGCATGCGGTTCCCTTCCGGATCTGGATGGAAGATTTTTTGGTGGAAAATTCAATGAAAAAAGTTTACCCAAGGCAGGTATGCTACCGAGGTCAAAGACAGTCTACCGCCAACAGACTGCGGCAGGCCATTGATATCAGGATTTCCAGGAAAAACAGCTGACGCGGAACATGATTACATAC
>JALVAI010000412.1 GCA_027011235.1 Desulfobulbaceae bacterium | reverse complement strand
CAGCATGCCTGCCAGAAACCCTGCCCGGCTGCGGACATGTCTGCCGACCATGACCGATTCCAGGGCGGTCATGCCGTGAAAAAGGTTAATATTCTGAAAGGTACGCGCCATACCCAGAGCGGCGATTACATGCGGTTTCAACCCCTGGATCTCCCGACCCTGGAATAGAATACTGCCCGAGGAGACGTTTAAATTGCCGGAAATCAGGTTAAAAAGCGTTGTCTTTCCGGCGCCGTTGGGACCAATAACGGCCTTGATACTGCCGGGCGCAACGTGAAAGGAGACATCATGCACTGCCTGCAGGCCGCCGAAATTTTTATAGACCGATTTCAGTTCAAGCATAGTTGAGAACCACGGATGGACACCGATGAACACTGATGTTTTTTATACAACAACTCTCTTCCATTATCATCAACACCTCCATGGCGCTACCGATGATCTGTTCCATAATATTTTCACAGAATAATCCGTGTTTATCGGTGTTCATCCGTGGTTCTCCTGCCACCAAAGAGCGCCCTTACGTTCATGCTCAAAATGCCGTCCGGCGCAAAAAGCATCACCACAATCAGGATGGCGCCGAAAACGGCGTCATCGTAGGTCCCGAACACCCCGCGCAGGGACAGAAAGCTCAATCCCACTCCCATGACAAGGGTGCCCCAGACATTGGCCATGCCGCCGACCGCGACCAGGGCCACATAGCGGACCGACTTCATCACCGATGCCTCGGACGGTCCGATGCCGCCATTGTAATGGGTGAGAAAAACCCCGGCAAAAGCAGCATACACCGCTGACAAAACAAAGACCTTCAACTTGAACCCGGCAGTGTTGATGCCAACGGCCTCGGCTGCCTCCTCCGACCCGTGAATAGCGCGCAGGGCCCGACCGACACGGGAATCGATCAGGTTTAAAAGCAGCCACAAACCCATGACCAGCAGGCCCCAGGCCACGTAATAATTTTCCACCCGCAGGCCGAAATCACCACTGACGCTTATCGGGCCCAAGGAGCCAATGGCCGGAAAGAGGGTAAAGCCCGGGACCTCGGAAATACCGTCCGCCTCACCAAAATATTCTGTTGCAAGACCGATACGATAAATAATGATGCCAAAACCAAGCGTGGCCATGGCCAGGTAATGCCCTTTCAGCTTGAGGACAGGAATACCGATGGCAAGGGCGATCATTGCCGCCATGCTAACGGCAATTATACAGGCGGCCCAGGGGGCCACCACCAGCAGTGGTTCCCCGTAGATATCCTGCCCGGATACCAGCATACCGAGGTTTCCCAAACCGTGAATCACCGGATTTGCCTGCAGGCCGACCAGGTTATGGGTAGTCAGAGCCGCCGACAGATAGCCACCAATGGCAAAAAAACCGGCATGGCCAAGGGAGATCTGGCCCGCATACCCCATGACCACGGCCAGACCTATCACCAGCAGGGCATAATAGGCAGACATGGTGAGCTGGGTCAGATAATACTGGGTCCCGGTGACCGAGGTCAGCGCCTGGACTCCGATCACCAGTCCAATCAGAAGCGCAATTTTAAAAAGTTTTGAATCACGCATGGTTAAAACTCCTTGAGCCGGGCAGCGGCGCTGGAACCAAATATGCCATGCGGGCGGACAAAGAGGATGATCAGCAGGATGGTAATGGAAATGGCGTCCTGAAAGGCGAGCGGGACAAAGGCCACGGAATAGGCCTCGATAATGCCAAGCAGGATTCCGGCCGCCACCGCACCCATGGAATTGCCCAGTCCACCGAGAATAGCAACTGTAAAGCCCTTGATCGCCAGACTGGTCCCGCAATCGTACTGGGTATAGGTAATCGGAGACATGACACAGCCGGCCAGGGCGCCGATACCGGCACTGAGCATGAAGGAGAGGGTCACCATGTTGCGGGTGTTGATACCGCAGAGGATTGCCGCTGTCCGATTTGCCGAACAGGCGCGCATTTCCCGGCCCACAGAGGTCATTTTGAAAAACAGGGACAGCCCAAGCACCATAATCCCGCAGACACCGACCACCCAGAAGACCTGTGGTGAGATACGTACCGGACCGATGGAAACCGTGGTCAGTTCGTTACCGATGAAATAGGGCAGGGAACGGATGGATTCCCCCCAGATATGCAGGGCGACTTCCCGGATCAGGATGGAAAGACCGATGGTGATTATGATCATCCGCAATACTGACGGACTGTCAAGCCAGCGAATAAAGATGATCTCGATCAGGGCCCCGACCAGCATGGTAATCACAACCGCCAGGGCAATGGCAACCGGCAGGGGAAAATAATGAAGAAGGGAAATGGAAATCATACCGCCCAGCATGACGAATTCACCCTGGGCAAAGTTGATAATGCCGGTGGTGTTATAAATAATATTAAAACCAATGGCGACGATGGCGTAAATAACGCCATAACTGATGCCGGCAAACAGGTATTGAAAAAACAGGGCCTGGGTCATAGTGAAAGACAGCAGGGAAAAACAGAAACCGAAGAACGATAATCAAAAAAAAGACGGGCAGAAGTGTCCCTGCCCGTCATACCGATTGGTATCATTGCCGATTTACTTGCCGTCGTAAAGAACAAACTTGCCGTCTTTAACGGTCAGCATGGCAAAGGAGTTAATATCAAGTCCGTTATGGTCCTTGGGAGAAAAGGTAAAGACACCACCAATTCCAGGAAAACCGTGCAGATTTTCTATGGCACTGCGGATTTTTCCCCGATCGGCACCACCCTTTTCAAGGGCGGCAACCAGAATATTCATGGCATCATAGCCATGACCGCCAAAGGTGGAAGCGGCCTCTTTATACCTGGATTCATAATCATGTTTGTACTTCAGCAGCATCTTTTTCTGCGGATTGGAATCGGGCAGTGAATCGGCAACCAGCAGGCGGCCTGCCGGAAAGATAATCCCCTCTGCCGCGGCGCCCGCTGCCTGGACATACTTGATATTGCCAAAGCCGTGGCTCTGAAACAGTGGTACCTTCCAGCCGGCCTGCCGCATGTTCTTGGCGATAATGGCCTGGGCCGGGACAATAGACCAGTTGACCACGGCCTGAATCTCCTTGTTGGCCATGAGCTTGGCCACCAGGGCGGTCAGGTCGGTTGCCTTTTTATCATAGGTCTCCGCGGCAAGGACCTTGATGCCGTACTCGGGAGCGATCTTGGTCAACTGCGCCTTTCCTGCCTTGCCAAAACCTGTGTTGCCGGCAACAACGGCGATCTTGTCGATCCCCATCTTTTTCATCTCGGCATAGATTTTTTTCACGGCAAAGGAATCCTTCTGCGGGGTCTTGAAGACATAACTTGCCACCGGATTGACGATGACCTCGGCAGCACCGCAGGAGATGAGCGGGGTCTTTCCCTGCTGGGCGATTTTCTTGATCTTCATCGACTCACCGGAAGTCGAGGGTCCAATGATGGCCAGCACCTTTTCCTCTTCAATGAGCTGCTTGGCAAAGGAGATGGCCTTCTCCGGATTTGCTCCGGAATCCTTGATAATCAATTCGATTTTGTTGCCGTTGATTCCGCCGTTTTTGTTGATCGCGTCAACAACCATCTGCGCGGAACGGGCCTCGGGACCGCCGAGAAATGAAGCGCCGCCGGTAACGGCAAAAATAGCGCCCACCTTGTAGGTTCCCGCCTGAACCGGCAGGGCCAGCATACATAATGCGGCCGCCCCTAAAATAATTTTTATCCCAAGTCTTTTCACGTTACTGCCTCCTTTTTCATCCTCATTAACAATCAACCGCGCCAGGCGGCTCTCTCCACAATGCTTTTCCGCTCTTTCAGTATCCTCTTCTTCCAGAGAAAGGATAGATGATGTCCTACAGGGAACAGACCTGCTCTCCGGACAACAGGGTCAGGCCCGCCTTCTGTAGAAGCTGTGTTGCCTTGTCCATATCATCAAAACGAAAGATAAGAACGGCCTTTTCCCCGCTCTTGTTGACAAAGGCATACATATATTCCACGTTCATCCCCTCCGCTTCAACGGTCTTCAACACACCGGCCAACCCGCCTGCCTGGTCCGGGACCTCAACGGCAAGGACCGTGGTTTTTCCCACGGTAAAACCATTTTCCTTCAAGACCTTCTGCGCCAGATCGACCTTGTTGACGATGAGACGCAGGATACCGAAATCAGCCGTGTCCGCCACGGACAGCGCCCTGATATTTATTCCGTTTTTCGCCAGTATCTCGGTTATTTCAGCCAAGCGGCCCGATTTGTTTTCCAGAAAAACCGCAATTTGTTCTACACGCATGACAACTCCTCGTTGTTGGGTTCCGGATACAGGTTTCCGGGTTGGAGTTTTGGACTTTTACAGTTTTCGATTATCAATAACCCGCTGGGCCTTGCCCTCGGACCGTTTAATGGTCCGGGGCTCAACCAGCTTGACCTTGGCGGTCACCCCAAGCAGGTCCTTGATCTCCACCTGGATTTTCCTGGTCAAGTTTTCCAGCACCTTGATCTCGTCGGAGAAGACCTGTTCGCTGACCTCAACCATCACCTCCATGGTATCAAGATTGCCTTCCCGGTTGACCTCAATCTGGTAATGAGGCTCCACGCCTTCAACACCCATGAGCACATGCTCAACCTGGGACGGAAAGACATTCACCCCGCGGATGATCAGCATGTCATCGGTCCGGCCGGTGACCTTTTCCATCCGCACCAGGGTACGGCCGCACTTACAAGGCTCGGCAACCAGCCGCGACAGGTCCTTGGTCCGGTAGCGGATGATCGGGAAGGCCTCTTTGGTCAGGGTTGTAAAGACCAGTTCTCCCGGTTCACCATAGGGCAGAGGCTCAAAGGTGTCGGGATCGACAATTTCAGGCAGAAAATGATCTTCCAGGATATGCATACCCCGGTCGGTCTCCAGGCATTCCATGGCCACGCCCGGGCCGATGACCTCGGACAGGCCATAGATATCGACCGCCCTGATGCCCAGCTTCCGCTCCACTTCCTCGCGCATGTTCTCGCTCCAGGGCTCGGCCCCGTGGATACCGACTCGCAGTTTCAGCTCCTCGGGCGACACCCCGACATCAGCCATGGCATCGGCCAGGTTGAGGGCATAGGAAGGCGTGGCCAGCAGGACCGTGGAACCGAAATCGCGCATGATGGTGATCTGCCGCTTGGTGTTGCCGCCGGAAACCGGGATAACGGTGGCCCCGAGATACTCGGCCCCGTAATGGGCGCCAAGTCCGCCGGTAAACAGGCCATAGCCATAGGCATTGTGAATCATGTCGCCCTTGGTCACCCCGGCCATGGACAGGGCCCGGGCCATGACCGAGGCCCACATCTCGATGTCGCCGGCCGTGTAGCCGACCACAGTGGGTTTACCCGTGGTGCCGGATGAGGCATGCACCCGCACCACATCATCCATGGGCACGGTAAACAGACCAAAGGGATAGTTATCGCGCAGGTCGTCCTTGGTGGTAAAGGGAAGTTTTTTCAGATCAGCCAGGGACTGGATATCCCCGGGCTTGACCCCGGCCGCATCCATCTTTTCCCGGTAAGGGGCCACGGTTTCGTAGACCCGGTGTACCAGACTCTGCAGCCGCTGCAGCTGGATGGCCTCCAGCCCGGCCCGCGGCAATGTTTCTATCTCCTTCACCCGCATTATGTTCATTGCTTCCCCTCTCTACTCCATGGTCAATTCAATTATGATGAACTCGTAAAAAATCAAAATTTTTTCAAAGATGGCTAAGTAAAAACACAGATATACAGGTAAGCGTAGACTCCGAGGAGTAGTATTCCGGGGCGGGTCTCAACTATACAGGTAGTATGTTGTGAATCGCCCCGGGACACACGACACAGTAGATCGAAGTTTTTACGACGCTATCAGTTGTAGACTAATTTCCGCCCCGCCTCAAAGGCCTGTTTATTCACCTCGCGAAAAGCAGGTTTTACTTTCTTGTCAATCACATCGAGAAAAACCTGCGGCGAGACGGCCAGAAAATTGGACATGGCCCCGACCATGGCCACGTTGGCCGTCCGCAGCTCACCCACTTCCCTGGCAACGGCAAAGGCGTCAATGGCCACCACCTTGATTCCGCGATCGGTCAGTTCATCCAGGATATTATCGGGATATTCCATCTTGCCCAGGGCAACCGCCGGCGGCAGAATCTTCTGGGTATTGACGACCACGGCGCTGTCCTTGTGCAGATAGGGCAGATACCGGGCCGCTTCCAGAATCTCG
>JALVAI010000411.1 GCA_027011235.1 Desulfobulbaceae bacterium | reverse complement strand
TCTTTACATCTACAAAAAAAGAAAAGGAAAGGAAAGAAAATGGCGTGTAAATCAAAATGCGGAACCAAGGGACTCAGCGACAAACAACGTGCCGTGCTGGAGGCAATGGCAAAATGTGATGAGGCCTGCGGCAGCAAGGACATTGCCGCTGCAACCGGCCTGGAACCCAAACAGGTAAGTTGTCAGATTACGGCGCTCAAAAAAAAGGGTTTTGTCGAAAGTCCGGTCAGGTGCAAGTATTCCATTACCGATGACGGCAAAGCGGCAATTTCTTAGGAGGACAGACCTATGGCAACACTCACCGGAACCCAAACCGAAACAAACATCCTGACGGCCTTTGCCGGCGAATCCCAGGCCAGAAACCGCTACTCTTTTGCCGCCAAAAAGGCAAAAAAAGAAGGACTTGTTCAGATAGCGGCAATCTTTGAACGGACTGCCGAGCAGGAACGGGCGCACGCAAAGACCCTTTTTAAACTCCTGGAAGGGGGCGAGGTTGAGGTTCGCGCCTCCTTCCCGGCCGGGACCATCGGCACGACCATGGAAAACCTCGAGGCGGCCGCAGCAGGTGAAGAACATGAATACATGGAAATGTATCCCGAATTTGCCGCCACGGCAAAGGAAGAGGGATTTCCTGTAATCGCCGCTGTTTTCAACGCCATCGCCAAGGCGGAAGAGCAACATGCCAGGCAGTACCGGGCCTTTATTGACAACCTGAAGGCAGGCCGAACCTTTAAACGAGAGGACACCGTTATCTGGTACTGCCGTAAATGCGGCTATGTTCATGAAGGGACGGAGCCGCCTAAAAAATGTCCGGCCTGCTCCCACCCCCAGGGATATTTTGAGCTCCTTGCCGAAAACTGGTAAATATCTGCAACCGCTTTACCGCTTTTCCCGCCGGAAACAAATCTTCCGCACGGGAAACAGAAACAAATCCAACTATACTATCGAAACCAGGAGATTCACACCCAATGAGTACATTAGTTACAAAACAGGCGCCGGATTTCACCGCAACCGCAGTTATGCCGGACAATTCGATGAAAGACGACTTCAAGCTGTCCGATTACCAGGGCAAATACGTCATCCTGTTCTTTTATCCCCTTGATTTTACCTTTGTCTGTCCATCCGAGATCATAGCCTTTGACAAAAACCTGGCTAAATTCAAAGAGAGAAACTGCGAGGTTATCGGAGTATCGATTGACTCCCAGTTTTCCCACTGGGCCTGGAAGAATACCCCGGTAAACGAAGGTGGGATCGGCAACATCCAGTACCCCCTGGTTGCCGATCTGGACAAAAAAATATCACGTCAGTATGGCGTGCTTCTCGACATGGGTGTTGCCTTGCGCGGTACCTTCCTGATCGACAAGGAGGGTATTGTCCGGCACGCGGTCATCAATGACCTGCCCCTTGGCCGTTCCATTGACGAGGCCCTGCGCATGGTTGATGCTCTCAGGTTCCATGAAGAGCATGGTGATGTCTGTCCCGCCAACTGGCACGAGGGCGAGGATGCCATGACTCCGACCGCCGAAGGGGTTGCCAATTATCTGGCCAAACATGTTGACTGATCACGATAACACAGTTTGCCACGGCCCTTGCCCGTGGCAGGGAAAAAACCTATTTATTTACTCAACCAGGAGATCACACCATGACCAATAAAAACGAAAT
>JALVAI010000410.1 GCA_027011235.1 Desulfobulbaceae bacterium | reverse complement strand
CCCCTGGGCAATTTGATTGAGATGAATGGCATTCTTTGTCTGCACTATATACTCGGAAAAGGAAAAATCCAACATGCCGATGCCGATAATAGTGCCGCCGGCAATTCCCAACAGGTCCGCATAGATACAGAGGAGCGGCATCATGCAGATAAGGGCAAGCATCCTGGGCAGCACCAGGTATGAGACAGGGGAGATGCCAAGGGTGCGCAGGGCGTCTATCTCTTCATTGACCTGCATGGTGCCGAGCTGGGCCGCAAAGGAGGCGCCGGTCCTGCCGGCCATGATGACAGCGCTCATCATGGCCCCCATTTCAAGGACCATGGACAGGGCCACCAGGTTGGCCACGTAGATCTGGGCCCCGAACATCCTGAGCTGGACAGCGCCGACAAAGGCAAGGATCACTCCGACCAGGACAGAGATCAACGAAACAATGGGCAGGGCATCGGCGCCGCAGTTCTGAATAAAATAAAAAAAATCCCGAAAACGAAAATAGGTCTTCCCACGTATGAGAAGGATCAGGGCAAGGACAATCTCACCGACAAAGGAGACAAGTTCTTCCCCATGGGCAAAAATTTTCTGGGTTGCCCTGCCCAGGCGATAGACAAATCCGGGTCGGTCTGTTTCCGCTGGCGGCCTGCGGGAAGATTTTTGGGCAAGGGCAAGCAGTGTCCGGACACCTGTTGGCAGGTTGGAAAGATCGGTGGCAATGGAGTTGTTGTGACAATAGGTAAGCAGCCTGTTGAGGAAAACGGCTAAAATCGAGTCCCAGACCAGGGTTGGATCAACCGTAATCCTGAGGGCCTGGATATCATCGGGGATTTGGTGCAGGATACGATCAAGTTCAGGAATGGGGCAGGAGGATTTCCAGCACCCGGACAGCCGCAGGGTCAGTTGCCGGTTTTCTTCGGAAAGAAATACAAAATCAGCGGGAGTTTTCACTGGCCGGGTTTGCAATGACGGACAGAATGCACTTTTTCGTAAAAAGAATTTTCGTAAAAAGAGGCCTCCTGCGGCCCGGATCCGGTAAACCGCAGGAGGGGTAGAGTGTTGCCAGGCCAATCAGGCAAGTACATAATACCTGAGCCAGACATAGATCATGGAAATAAAAACCGTGACAAACATGATCGGCAGGCCATAGGCCATGAATTTGACAAAACTGATCTTGTGACCGGCCTTTTCCGCCATGCCTACCACAATAACATTTGCCGAGGCGCCGATGGCCGAACCGTTACCGCCCAGGCAGGCGCCCAGGGCAAGGGACCACCAGATGGGCATCAGTTCCGGATGCTGAAGCAGTTCCATTCCTGTATGGCCAGGCCATAATTCCCTGGCCATATCAATAACCAGAGGGTTCATGGTCGCCACATAGGGGATGTTGTCAACCACGGCCGAGGCAATGGCGGAAAACCACATGATGACCATGGAGGTTGCAAACAGGTTGCCCTTGGTCAGGGCGAGCATCTTCTGGGACATCAGAGAGATGGCCCCCACCTTGACCAGGCCGCCGACCATGATGAAAAGACCGATGAAGAAAAAAATAACCGGCCATTCAACTTCGGCAAGGATGTGGTGTGGTTCGTGGGTACCGGAGAGAAGCAGGAGAAGTCCGGCCCCGAAAAGGGCGACTGTGGCCGGTTCATAGTGAAAGATACCGTGCAGCAC
>JALVAI010000409.1 GCA_027011235.1 Desulfobulbaceae bacterium | reverse complement strand
CTGCAGAGGATCCAGATCGGTCTCCTTAATCAACCTGGTCATGCCGATAATGGCATTCATGGGCGTGCGAATCTCATGGCTCATATTGGCCAGAAAATTGGACTTGGAACGGCTCGCCTCTTCGGCCAGAAGCTGTGATTCCTGCAGCTTTTTTTCTCTGGTTGTCGCTGTTTCCTCCAGGATGAGTAATTGCTCGTGATTTTTTTGAAATATTATCGCACTCTTGAGAAGGAAGAGGGTGTATATCATCAGGGCAAGCCCAATGGCCAGGTCCTGACCATGGGGAGAACTGAAAAGGGCAAAGGGGATGGGCAGAAGTGTCAGGCAGACAAAGAGCGTGACCGGCAGTTTTCGGTAGGAAAGGGTGGCAATGGAGCCGCCGGCGATCCCGACAAGAATAATCAGGATAAGCATGTGGGCCCCTACCTCATTGGTCATCGGGTATATCCAGCAGGCAAGGAGTCCCCAGGTCCCCCCGGTCAACGCGGCTCCGATAACAAACAGGATCTCTGCCGGTTTGATGGAACAGTCTGGTTGCTTTCTTATTTTTTTATAGAAAAAAACAGAACAGGCACGGAAAAAAAGAACCGTTAACATCAGCATCACCCAACTCTGTAATGCCCTCTGGTTGGGAAAGTTGCGGAGAAAAAAGAGAAAAAGAATAGAGACGGTTGCCGTGGTCAGCAGGGAAAAGGGGAGCTGTCTGTACAGAAGGTCGACCTGCTTTTTACGAATACTTTCAGATGGTTCTTCGCTCATGGTTCCTCAAGAGAGACCTGGCCGGCTGGAAGCTTGCGATTAACCATTTTCGGCAAATCGGTCCCGGACAGTGATCCATACATCTTCCTGGCGCAGGAAGGCATCAATGACGATTTCATCGAGATGTTTGTTTCGTTCCTGCAGGATGATTTTTTTGATTGTGTCGTGGGGAAAGGGATCTTTGTAGCAACGTTTGGTCGCCATGGCATCGTAGATATCGGCCAGAGCCATTATTCGAGCCGCAATCGGGATTTCTTCGCCCTTAAGACCGTTTGGATAACCACTGCCGTCGTAGCGTTCGTGGTGGTACATGGCGACCTCATACGCAACTTTCAGGTATGGAGAGCCGTTTTTGGCATAGATGTCTTTGAGAATCTGGCCGCCGATGGCTGCATGGGTCTTCATGATTTCAAACTCAGCGGTTGTCAACTTGCCGGCTTTGTGGAGAATGTTGTCGGGAATAGCCACCTTCCCTATATCATGGAGCGGACTGACCCTGGCTATTTCTTCGGCAAACTGGGCATGTATTTCAAGTTCAGGACAGTTTTCACAGAGATCCATTGCCAGCAGGCGGCAGTAGCGCTGTACCCGTTCAAGATGATAGCCGGTCTCGTCACTGCGATACTCCGCCAGTTTGGCCAGGGCCAGGATAAGCTCTTCCTGGGTTTCCTGGCGCAACACCCTGATGGCGCCCTGGATACGCAGTTTCAGCTCGTTTGGGTTGACCGGTTTTGATAAATAATCATCCGCTCCGGTGGAAAAGGCGCGAACAAGGGATGCCTCGTCATCTTTGGAGGTAAGGACAATGATATAGGTGTAATGGAGCTCCCGGGCCCGGATTTTTCGGATCAGGTCAAAACCATTGAGCTCCGGCATATCAAGGTCTGTAATAACAATCCTGAAATCAGGGTGTTTTTCCATCAGATTTTGCGCCGAAAAACCACTGTCCGCTTCATGCACCTCATACCCCTCGCCTTCAAGACACATTCTGAGGAGTAAACGCTGGGCGGCATCGTCATCGACAACGATGATTTTCTGGAGTTTGTTGTTTTCGGGCATGATTTGTCAGTTAACCTTTTTTAAGAGTTTCGGAAGGCCTGGATATTTCCGGAACCCGGTATTACGTTTGTATAAGTTGATACCCCGTTATGGCAGCAGGGAGTTTGTTCTGGAGATTCCTGTGAATCAGGTAAGGTGCTGCCAGGTGTTGAGCTGGTCCGGAAAATTCGTTAGAAAGTGCCTGTCCGGAAATGACCAGACACCTGAATAACGATGTGCTCCCTTTCCATGAACGTGGGTGGAATTTTTCTCCTGTTTCAGTGTACTCTTCTTTCAGTATACTGATGGAAAAGAAAAAGACAAAAAAAATATAAAAAAATCATTGTGTATCAGGCATAGATAGAGACATTTTCCCGAAATATTTTCATTGACGCCCTCTGCAGGATGCCGGAGTGACCAAAACCTATTATTGGGAACTGATATGTAAGGATTGCAGCGTATGGATAATAAAGTTATTGCCCTCTGTGGCATTGACACAGGTGTTGGTAAGTCAGTTGCTACCGGTTTGCTGGCCGCCTTTCTTTCCGGCCAGGGAAAGAAAGTAATTACCCAGAAACCTGTGCAGACCGGGGATACGGGCCGTCCCGGGGATATCCTGCTCCATCGCAGGTTGATGGATGCTGCCTGGAATGAGTATGATGAACGCGGCCTGACCTGTTCCTATTGCCTACCCTTTGCCGGTTCCCCCCATCTTGCGGCGCAAATTGCCGGCTGTCGGATTGAGGCCGCTAAAATCAGCCGGGCCTCGGAAATCCTTACTGCCGAGCATGACTGCCTGTTGATTGAAGGTGCAGGAGGCCTGCTGGTGCCGCTTAATGAGGATCTGCTTCAACTTGATTATTTTCAGGAACGCGGCTATCCGATACTTCTCATCACCACCCCGCGTCTTGGCTCCATCAATCACACCCTGTTGTCTCTTGAGGCGATCAGAACAAGGGGAATACGGCTGCTGGGGCTGGTGTACAATCTGTATGGGGACAACCCTTTTGAGATTGTACGTGATTCCAGGAGAATGATGGAACGGGCCCTGCGGGAATACGGCTTTTCTTGCCCACTTCTGCTGATGCCGGATTATCACGAGTCGCGATCGCTCAACTGGCAGCCTGTTGTTGAGGTCGTCTTATAAACATTTAATATATCGATAAATTATCGGTAATTATCTTTTTTTGTCATTGCTCTTCCCTGCACCCTGTTTTATTGTTTGCAGTCATGGGGAAACGTACCTTTTTATGCTGTACCGGATTCTGCTTCAGGTTCAATACGGGGAAATGGACACATTTTGATGATATGTATCCATGTTAATAACGTATGCGCCGGGGCTGAAGATAAACAGGATAGGGTGATTTTGCCCTGGATTTGCCAAAGCTGAAATTTTTCGGGGTGGCCATGCGCTTTTTTCTGGGATTTCTGATCTGTTTTTTTCTGTTTGGTCCTGTCTGGCCATTGCGGGACAGTTTGGCGGCAGGGCAGATAGATGACAGTGCCCGCCTGCGTTCAAATATCCTCGCCCTTGATCGCGTCCGGACCAATGTCCTTCACTCGCTTGCCAGCAATAAAGCCGCGAAAAATGTTTCCCGGCGGGAAGAACGGGAGCTGTTGATTTTTGTTGAGTACCTTAAGGAGCGCAAGCGCACATACTGCAAAGAGCTTAAAGAGAAGGCCGGGCAGGCAGCGGCCGCTGACCTGCCCTGTCCGGTTGACGAGTTCCCGTTGCCCCGCGAACAGGCAAAGACAGCAAAAGAAGAGATTGCCGAGCTTGATCAACAGCTTGCTGCCTCCCTGGGCGAGTTTGATGAAATGCTGCTCAAGGAGCAGGAGAGAATCGCGGCCCATCAGCCCCGGAGGCGCGAACCAGGCGGGCAGTCGTCACCTGGTGGCAGCAATGGTTATGGCGGCTTGCAGGGCAAGCAGGAAGGAGCTTCTTCTTCGGGAGATGCCAGCGGCCGGACATCGGATAAACGGCAGCAATCCGGACAGACATCGATCCCGGGCGGCCAGGGACAGAACAGCCGGCCGGCAACCTCCGGCGCTGCCGCGGCCAAAAATCAGGGGCAGACACAGGCCGGGAACAATAACGGTTCCGGCGGTGACAGGCTTTATCGCGATGATGATATCGTTGCCAGGCAATTGCGGGAAGCGGCGGAAAAGGAGACTGATCCCGAGCTGAAGGAAAAGCTGTGGCAGGAATACAGAAAATACAAGGCAGGCCGTAAGTGATCAGGGGCACCACATCTTCGCACGGTCGCGACTGCCCGTATAGTGGGCTATAACGACCAGTCATGCCTGCACGAATCTGCGGCACCCCTGACCACTTACAGGCTTAAGGTAAATAAAAACGCATAGTTACAATCATGTGATCAGTTGCGGAAGGCCGGTGATGTATCGCTGTGAATCAATCCATTGGACGTGGCTTCTTTTCTGTGGAGTTTTTCTTGTATTGGGAGGGTGCGCCGGAATCCCCGGCAACCAGGTGGAACACGGTATCCGGCCCATGGTCATGGACCATGAACCGGACTCGTCTGAGCTGCTGAACGTTTCCCTCAAGGTGCTCGATCCGGGAACCCTGCCGGAAGACCCAAAGGAGCGGCGCGGTCTTTCCCCGGAAATACGCGATGCCGAGGCCAGGTTTTTTCCGGTCCATTTGAAATATACCCTTCAGGATACCGGCTACTGGGGTATGGTCAGGGTTGTTCCCGATGATGATATCGGCGCGGAACTTCTGGTGCGAGGACGTATCGAGTATTCCGACGGCGAGAGCTGTGCCGTTTCCATTGAGGCCGTTGACGCCACCGGCAGGGTCTGGCTGCGGAAAACCTATGCCGAGACGGCGCGCCCCGTGGAATGGGCTGCAACCAGGCCTGAGCAAAAGGATATCTTCCAGGATCTGTTTACCACCATTGCCAATGACCTGGCCTCGTTTCGCAAGACGCTTTCATCTGCCCAGATTATGGAAATCCGCCGGGTCGCCGAGCTTCGCTATGCCGAGTCCATGGCCCCGGATGCCTTTAAGGGGTATCTGAAGAAAGATGATGCCGGTCACTATCAAATCCTGCGTCTGCCCGCCCGTGATGATCCCATGCTTGCCCGGGTACGTAAATTAAAGGTTCGGGACGATATGCTGGTCGATGCCATTAACGGCTATTATAATGCCTATTATCGTGATCTCTGGGAACCATACACCAATTGGCGCCGGTTTCGCGGTGAAGAGGTTGCCACCATGCGCAAACTTGAGCGACAGGCCCTGACCAGGCAGATCCTTGGCGTTGCCGCCATTGTCGGCGCCATTGCCATTGGTGCGGCCGGGGACAGTGACGTTATTAACCGGACAGGTTCCCTGCGTGACGTAATGATTATGGGCGGGGCCGCGGCCATGTATTCCGGGTATCAGAAGGGGAAGGAAACCGAGATCAACAAGGAGGCCATCGAGGAACTTGATACCTCGTTTAAGGCGGAGGCCGAACCCCTTGTTGTTGATGTCAACGGCGAAACCATCCGCCTGACCGGATCGGCCGAACAGCAGTATACCCGCTGGCGGCACCTGCTCCGGGCCATGTATGCCCGGGAAA
The DNA here is from genome assembly GCA_027011235.1 of Desulfobulbaceae bacterium. Classification (GTDB taxonomy): domain Bacteria; phylum Desulfobacterota; class Desulfobulbia; order Desulfobulbales; family Desulfobulbaceae; genus DRLX01. The sequence goes on along the minus strand of JALVAI010000409.1, from coordinate 840 downwards.
CGGGCATGATTGATGAGGTGAAGCCCGTCCCGCCGGAACAGAACAATTCTCCTGTGGATACGAACACGGTGCCGGAGAAACAATAACCCCTATTGAGTTTGCAGTATGGATGATATGCAGGAAAAACAATCGCAACCAGTATCGCCGGAGCCCCCGGAACTTGTGCCGCCGGACGCGGAGCCGGTAACCCCGCGCCGGGGCAGTCTGATACTTTTGCTGCTTGTGGCCTTCACGGTGTTTATCATTCTTGATCTGGCCATCCTGGCTTATTTTCTTCTGCCGGGAAAGGCGGACAAGAAGCAGCCCCAAGTTCAGCCCAAACAGGAGCAATCCGTCAAGGGTCCGGAAAAGATCCAGCGAATTGCCAAGGAAAATACCAACGGTGCCGCCCGGGAGTCCATGGCCGAAAATCGGTTGCGTGGGCGCTGGCTGCGGATGCAGGCCGAGGCCGAGGCGGACGGTATTGAAGACTGGGCAGGAGATTTATTTGCTGAAATCAGGGAAACGGCTGCCAAAGCAGACCGGCTGGCGGCTGAACATAAGACTAAACAGGCCGCCGCAAAGTATCAGGAGGCGATCACCGCCCTCACATCTTTGCAGGCATCCCGGCCCGCATTGCTGGCAGGCGCCCTGACAGCCGGAAGCAGGGCCCTTGCCGAGGGTAATGGTGAGGCTGCCATCAAATCCTTTGCCCTGGCCCTGTCCCTTGATCCCGCAAATGAGGAGGCAAAACGCGGTCTTGAGCGGGCAAAAAATACAGGTCAGGTCATGGCCCTGTATAGCGGGGCCCAGGCGGCGTGGAAACAGGGCGATCTCAAGACCGCTGCAGCCATGCTTGAG
>JALVAI010000408.1 GCA_027011235.1 Desulfobulbaceae bacterium | reverse complement strand
GTCCCGTGTCCGTGCAGCAGGCAATGCATTCTTCCGGGGAGGAATAGCCGAAAATTTGCGCCATGGCAGGATTTGCCGTCAGTATCTTCCCCTCCAGGGTTTCCTGAAAGATACCCTCCATCGAGCCTTCAAAGATGGAACGATACCGCTTTTCTGAATCTTCGAGCTGTTTTTTCTGCTCGGCGATTCTTCCGGCCATGGTATTGACTTCTTCTATAATCGCGTTCAGTTCCAACTGCGGGGCCGGTGGCAGCGGCTGGGTATAATCACCGGCTGCTATCCGGCGGATACCCTGTGTCAACAGTTGCAGCGGTTTGGTCAGCCAGATATGCATGAACAGGTCAATGGCCACAAGAATAACCAGTAACAGGACGATAATGATAATAAAACCGGTGGTAATTGTTTCCTGCTGCCTATTCCTCAGTTGGTGATCACTGAAATAGAGAGTAACGGTACCGATTTCCCGGCCCTTGGCCTTTAGGACCTTCTGTTTGCGGATGAGCTTGCTGGTTGGCCCGTTGATTTCATCAATCAGCACGTCGCCATATTCATTTTTGATGGTAATACCCTGAACAAAATCGGTTCCATCGAGGTAAACCCGGGCAATATGATTGAGTGTTTGATTATCAAAATTGTAAAGGGGAAGAAAAAACATCTCCCCGGCCTCATTTATGACCTGATTTGCCTTGATTTCAACGTCCCTGGCCAGTTTCCTGCTGGAGAGCATCTGGTAGGACAAACTCAGAACAAGGGTCATGACAATGACGATACAGGTCAGCCCGAAACCCAGGTCCCTGGCAATGGAACGGCGTGAAAAAAAAGCTGGGGAAGGAGAGGTCATGGGGAAATAGCTGTTATGGAAATTGCCGGTTCGGTTTACCGGAATCTTTGAATATACCAGGACGCGGCTTCGTCAAGACCGCTGGCGATGGAGTACTCGGGTTCATAACCGATCAACCGGCGGGCCTTGCTGATATCGGCCAGGGAATGGCGAACGTCGCCGGGCCGGAAATCTCGATAGATGGGTTGGGCCGTGGCCGCCTCCGGAAAATGGGGCTGCACCCGCTCCTGGATCAGGGCATACAACTCATTGAGACTGGTCCGCTCGCCAAAGGCGACATTGTAGACCTGGTCCGCGGCCTTCTCATCCTCGGCGGTGGCAGCCATGATATTGGCCTGGACGCAGTTGTCGATATAGCAGAAATCCCGACTGGTTTTTCCGTCTCCGTTTATGTAGACCGGCTCACCGCTCAGCAGGCCGGCAAACCACTTGGGAATCACCGCTGCATAGGCGCCATCCGGGTCCTGGCGTCGTCCGAAAATATTGAAATAGCGCAGGCCGATGCTGGCAAAGCCGTAGGTTCGCGCAAAGACCCGGGCGTAGAGTTCATCCACCAGTTTGGTGACGGCATAGGGTGAAAGGGGATTACCGATCTTTTCCTCCACCTTGGGCAGGTCCGGATGATCGCCATAGGTGGAACTGGAGGCGGCATAGACCATGCGGCCGACCCCTGCATCCCGGGCCGCAACCAGCATGTTGAGAAAACCGCTGATATTGTTTTCATTGGTCGTGATCGGGTCCTCGATGGACCTGGGGACCGATCCCAGGGCCGCCTGATGGAGAACATAATCAACATTCCGACAGGCCTGGTGGCAGGTCTCAAGGTCTCGGATATCCCCTTTTATGAAGGTAAATCGCTGCCACTGCTCATCACTGACAAGGGAACGCACCTCATCCAGATTATGTTGAAAACCGGTGGAGAAATTGTCCAGGCCGATGACCTGCTGATCGAGCTTCAACAAGGCTTCCAGCAGGTTTGAACCGATAAATCCGGCCACCCCGGTAACAAGCCAGGTTTTTGGATGCGCCTGCAGTTCTTCCTGTCTTTTGGTATACAGCATTGCATTCTCCGGTGTGTTCCTGAATAATTATTTTTCCGGGCTCCTTAAAATAGTGTACTATGCACCTGCAGACGAAAAATGTCAAACTCCATTCCCACAGGAATCAACGGGTCATGGCGGAGCGGAAAATTATTCATATTGACATGGATGCCTTTTTTGCCTCGGTCGAGCAGCTCGACAACCCGGATCTGCGCGGCCGGCCGGTTATTGTCGGCGGCGATCCCGACGGCCGCGGGGTGGTTGCAGCCTGTTCTTATGAGGCCCGCCGTTTTGGCATCCACTCGGCCATGAGCTGTGCCCGGGCCAGGCGACTTTGCCCGCAGGCCTGTTTTGTGCGGCCGCGCAAAGAACGCTACCGGGAAATATCAGGCCGGATCATGGAAATTTTCAAAAAATATGCGGCCAAAATCGAACCCCTCTCCATTGACGAGGCCTTTCTTGATGTCACGACCAACCTGAAAAACATTCCTTCGGCCACCTGGACCGCCCATGCCATCCGCCGGGAAATTTATACAACCCTCGGCCTGACGGCTTCGGCCGGTGTTTCCTGTAATAAATTTCTGGCCAAGATTGCCTCGGACATGAACAAGCCCGACGGCCTGACGGTGATTACACCTAAGCAGGCGTTGCCCTTTCTCCGCAGTCTGCCGATCAGAAAATTTTATGGAGTGGGCCGGGTTACGGAACAGCGCATGCTGGCCATGGGCATCAAAACCGGGGCCGATCTGTTGCAATATTCACGGCAGGAACTTGTCAATCGATTTGGAAAATCGGGAAATTTTTTCTATGATGTCGTCCGCGGCAACGATAACCGCCCTGTCTGTCCCCGGCAGGGCCGAAAATCCATTGGCAGTGAAATAACACTGAAAGAAGACCTGGCAAACAGGGAAAAGATGCTGACCATTCTCACCCGGATTGCCACCCGGGTCGCCGAGGCCCTGGCAAAGAAAAAACTCTCGGCCGCAACCCTCATCCTGAAAATACGGTACAGCGATTTTGTCACCGTTACCCGTTCCCGGACCCTGCCGACCAGGTTCAGCACTGATGAGGAGATGATGGCCATGGTCCCCGGGTTGCTGGCAACCACGGAGGCGGGTACAAAAAAGGTGCGTCTGCTGGGCATAACTACAACCAATCTGCAACAACGCGACAGCCATGCTCCCCGGCAGCTGAAGTTGCCGTTTTGCAATCGGGACAGGACGCCCCATTACTGAGGAGCCATCTCGCACCACCCGGCACACACAAGTGGCTTTACCTGACCGCTACTCTGATCTCATGTGGCGCTCTCTTTCAGCTTTATATTTAATTTTATCCCTGGTATTATATAGTCATGGGTGGTAAAAGAAAAAAGAAGACAAAATTTCGAAAGGTCGTTTCAGAGCAATTTCCCATAAGTCCCGAAAGAGGTGGTGGAATAATCAAGATTGAGGCATGGGAAAATGAGGCTGGTAAGGTGGTTAAATATAGCCTGGCCTACATCAACCATATGATTTTTACAGGTGATAACGGAAGAGTGCTTGGCTACGATAATGCACATAATTTTCATCACAGGCATTATCTGGGTGAATTATCAGAGGTTGATGATTTTACCGGCTATCAAGACCTTGTTGAGCGTTTTGAAAAAGAAATCAAGGAGTTCATAAAATGACCATAGAACTTAAAGCTGGTACGATAAAAGATTTTTTTGTATCAGCCAAAGAGACAGCCAAAGAAATTGATGACGGACGTAAATTGACGCCCAAAAATACCATATGGGTTGAACCCTCTGATCTAATGGCTATTTTGAAGCCTGAACGAACAAACTTGGTGAAATTTTTAAGAGAAAAAAGAAAAGTGACCTATTCAGAGCTTATGGCGGCAATGAAGCGTACTCCGGTCAGTCTTAATAATGACCTGAAAATACTATCAAGATATCAGTTAATAAGAATATTGCGAGAGCCAAATCCGGGTCATGGTATACACAAAGTAATTGAAGCGGCTTTTGGCAATGAGAAAATTGAATTCAAAGCCGTCATCTGATCAGCCGGGTAGGTTGGGTTGAGAGACGAAACCCAACCTGCCTTCTTTTAAGAACATGTTCCGTGCCCGGCACACACCAACTGCAGGCAGGGACCGCCCATGGATACCCACCCTTTTCTCCACCCCATGACTTGTCTCATGTTTAGCCAAATTTTTCATCCCGATTCCCTTGCCGGACAGATAGACCTTGAGCAACTAAAGAAGCGTTTTGATCTGGCCATGACAAAGAAACTGGCGGTGATCAAGCTGCCGCCATCCTTCTGGATGCAGGACCCGAAAATCAATCCCCGGGCGGACCACCTGCTCTGGGCGGCCCTGCTGCTTGATGATCCGGAACGGGCAGCGCTTGCCTTTTCGGCAATGGCAGTGGAATATGATGAGCGAAGCGGAAAACAGGGAACAGGTGCAGCACCGGGAGTCGACAAGGTGCTTGCCGATACCGTCCATGATCTCCTGCAGCTCATCCCCAAAGAAAAACAGGGGCTGCGGTCGCGCATTTGCCGACTTGCAAAACGCATTGCACCATGAATGAAGTGACATTTGGCATAGCCGTTTTGCTGGCGACAGGTCTGCTTTGCGCAAAAATCGTCCAGCTGATCAAATTGCCCTCGGTAACCGGATTTATTCTGGCCGGCCTTATCCTCGGGCCATCCGGACTGGGCCTGTTGACCATGGAAACCATTGGTCACCGGCTGGACCATTTTACCCAGATAGCCCTGATGCTCATTGCCTTTGGTATTGGCGAACATATTGAACTGCGAAAGCTCGGCGATGTGGCACGGGACGTAGGGTACATCGCGGTTGTCCAGGCCCTGTCCGCATTTTTTCTGGTCACCATAGGTATCCTGGCGATAGCCCATTTTCTGGGTTTTTCAGAGGGTCTTTTCCGGGAACAGTTGATCCTGGCCCTGCTGCTTGGCGCGGTAGCCGTGGCCACCGCACCGGCGGCGATTCTGCATGTCGTACGGGAACTTGACGCCCGGGGACCGTTGACCGCCACCCTTATGGCCGTGGTTGCCGTGGATGATGGTCTGGCCATCATGATCTTCGGCATGGCGGTTTCCGCCGCCCATCAGCTTGCAGGACAGGGCGGCAGCTCGTTTCTTGCCTCGGTCATCGCCTCATGTGGGGAAATAATTTTTTCAATCGCCATGGGCGTGGCCACCGGCCTGATAATAGATTTTGTCCTCCACAAGCTGCATAACCGGGAGGAAATGCTCACCGCCGGACTGGCGCTGCTGCTTCTCTGCGGTGAAACCACCCGCATGCTGAATCTGTCGCCGCTGCTGGCGGGCATGATGGCCGGTTTTATCCTGATCAACCGGGCCGAGCGGGACGTCCGGCTTTTCCGGGCCATCAACGGGTTTGAACCCCCTGTCTATGTCCTCTTTTTTACCCTGGCCGGTGTGCATCTTGATATTTCCGCCCTGCACTCCGCCGGCCTGCTCGGATTGGTATATATTGTCACCAGAATTGTTGGAAAATATCTCGGGTCCTGGCTCGGCGCTCTCCTTTCCGGAGCTTCACCTGTTGTAAGAAATTACCTGGGCCTGGCCCTCATCCCCCAGGCAGGAGTGGCCATCGGCCTGGTCTTTATGATAGCCAGTGATCCCAAACTCAGCCACTGGTCGACCATTATAACTCCCATTGTCCTGGCCGGAGTGGTATTTTCCGAACTGACCGGACCGCTGCTGGTTCGCTATACCCTGGCCAGGGGGGATGAAATCCGGCAGCCACAACTGCGCCCGGAGTGCCGGGGACGCTCGAATCGCCAATGTAACCGCTGGCTGCGGGGACCCGACGGTGTCAGCCTTGCGCCCTGGGAAGGAGCGGCCCTGCATCCCGCTGCCAGCGCCCGGGGTGTTGTTGTCTTTGCCCCCATTCATTCGTCAACCGCCCGGGCGCTGGCCCGCATCGGTGTCATCCTTGCCCACCATTACCATGCCCTGCCCATGTCGGTACGGGTCCTGGCCAGGGCTGAACAGGGAATGTACACCGACATGGAAGTGGAGGCCATGTTCCTGCCGGAGCATGATGAAGCCCATAGCCTCGGCTATCCCCTGCTCCGGGAAACAGTATATGATGATCCGGCCCCCGGCCTGATTTCCACCATTGGACGACATGATACGCGGGCCGTTGTCCTTGGCTATCCGTTGGGCCGAAATCCCCTGGCCTTTCAGAAGGTGCTGGACAAGGTGGCGGCCGATGTTTCCTGTCCCGTGATTGCCATTCGCTTTGTCGGAGAACTCACCTGTAGGAAAATATTGGTGCCCTTTCTCTTTCCGCAGGAGCTTGATGAACTCCTG
>JALVAI010000407.1 GCA_027011235.1 Desulfobulbaceae bacterium | reverse complement strand
CCATTCTATTCCCCCGTTGAGTTCGCGAAAGGTAATCCACTCTCCGGTAATTGGTTGGTGGGTCGTATTGGTCACATAGGAGAGCATTGGCGCCTTGACCCAGGGGATGATATGACATTCAGAGTGCAGCCCGCCCTGCCTGTCAATAACAAATTCTTTCCCCAGGGAGTTGATCACCAGGCCGTTGTTGCTGCAGGTCGCGCCGATGATTGGTGCAATTTTGGAAAAATCTGTTGTCCGGATTTTTTCTACCAGCCGATCAATAAACCGTGCCTGGTCAGGTTCAGTTGCGGCCCGTGGTTGCAGGCTACCGCTGAGTTGTTCCTGTTGTTGTTCTGAAATATATGGACATTCCGAAATCTTTTTGCCGCCGGCAACAATTGCGGCAGCAAAGGCCAGGCAGGATGGCAACAAACACCTGCCGCAATTGGTCTGCGGCAGGTGTTTATAGAGTTCCAGCGGTGTCATGGTTGGTTACCATCCGGTGAGTGAGGACGTTCCGGCAGTAGCCGGTCAGTCACAGGCGCCGATGCGCTTTCCTTTCCATGAGGTTGTTATCTTCATGGGGCCGGTCGGCATGCCGGGAATCCCCTCCATTCCCTCCATTTTCGGCATTTCCATGATCATCTCCATGGAGCCGGAAACCGTGTTCCCGTGAGCGCTGAAATGTCCTTTTCCCCTGCTGGTCATGCCCTTTTCATTGCATTCCATTTCAAACTCAAGATTTGCCCCATGCATCTCTTTTTTGGTAATGGTGCAGTTCCCCACATCGACCAGGTTTGCCAGGGGGTCGCGCTCGGCCTCTTCCTTGCTGACGCACTCCGTATTAGTGCTGACCTGCGGGGCGGGCAGCATGGGCATGGTGACAGTGGAGGTGAATTGCCATTTTCCCGGATTCATGGAATAGCCGCCGGCCAGGGCAGCGGCAGGAAGCAATAGACAACAGCAGGCCAATCCGAGTATACTCTTTTTCTGCATGATACTCCTCGTGATTATTTTTTGTTTTTCAATTTTGTTTTTCAAGGTTGAGTGGTTTGTGAAAACCCTTCAAAATAGCAGAAGAATTGGATGAACGCCAATAAAACCTGAACCGATATGCAAAGATGTCGTGATGCCGCCGCTGAATTTTTCGGGCTGTCGCCGGACCAATGGCCTTCTGATACTGTTTGCCGGCAAGAAATAGCACCGGATGGGTCCCAGCGGATTTTTGTCCGTCTGATCGGTCCGGACAACCGGCGGCTGTTGTTTATTCAGCCGCCAAAAGATGATGAATCCGGTCTTCTCGAGGCCCGCTCCGCCTGCCAAATAGGACAACATCTGCATGCTCGCGGCGTCCCGGTTCCGGAAATATACGGTTATGACCCGGACAGCGGCCGCTTGTGTGTTGAAGATCTCGGAGATGAACGGCTGCATACCATGTTGGCCCAGGCGCCGGAACAGGAGCGGCTGCACTGGTATAAAAAGGTGATCGAGGTCCTTGTCCGGATGCAGGTTCGGGGCGCGGACGGTTTTTCCCCGTCCTGGTGCTGGGACACGCCGCGATATGATCGATGCCTCATGCAGGAGCGCGAGTCCGGCTATTTTCTGCAGGCCCTGTGCCGGGATTTTTTCGGGCTCTCTTTTGATCGGCAAAAGATTGAACAGGAATGTGGTCTGCTGGCAGACAG